>CAZFBP010000434.1:0-2064 GCA_964517255.1 uncultured Chryseobacterium sp. | reverse complement strand
CTTCCACCAGGTAGCTGATGCGGTAGGGCGAGAGCAGGTGCTCGAGCTCCAGGCCGTACACGCGGTTGGCATCGGTGCGCTTCACGTAGAAATAGTCGTGGTTGTCGTTGAGCAGGTTGATCACCTTCACGCGGAAGGGCTGTGAGTTGCCGTAGGGACAGAGATCCACCTCGCCGATGCGCAGGTGATCGATGCGACGGCCATCGGCCACCAGGCGCTGGTACGTCTCAACCAAGCGGTGCTCGAGTTCCTCGCGGTCAACCGGGCGGAACAGGACGCTCTGCCACAGGGTGTCCTCGCCTCGCGGCCCCCGCCTGGGCATCACGCCATCATGGCGAAGCAGATCGGCGTAGGCGATGGGCAGCTTCACGCCACGCCCTTCGTGATCGAGGTAAGCCTGCAAGGGGCCGCTCACGGGGTACATCCTTTTCCGGAGCCCCGCCGGGTTCAGCGAAGGCTCAGCGGACCACATGGAAATTACGCGTGCCGCCTTGGCCATCGGCGGCCACGTGCAGCGCATACGCGCCGGGCGCAAGGTCCAGCGTGTCCAGCACGATCTCGTTGGCCGCTGGCCGCACCGCGCGCATGGCCAATCGCCCTTCGGAATCGATCACGCTCAGGATCACGGTGCCGCTGACCGGCGCATCGAAGCGAACACGCATCGATTCATCCGCAGGCACAGGCCATAAGACGAACCCTGGTGCCGCTGCGGGCTCCTCGATCCCGATGATGCCTGCGGCCTTGGCATAGGCGTACTGTCCCTTATAGAGCCGGTTCACATCGATCCATCCCGTGCCGTTCGTCACTGATGTTCCGGTGGACAAGGTCTGGTCCGGGTGAATCTGCCACGGCTGCTCGGCATTGGGTCGCCATACCATCACCAGGCCCGTCTCGTTGCCGTTGATCAGCGCATGGTCGAATTGCGCGGGCGTGGTGCCCACGTAATTGAAACGCGCGCGCAAGGCCGTCCCGTCGGGCCATAGGCCATCCACATTCCAATAGTGCTTGCCACTCACTTCGCCCACGCTCCAGCCCGGATCGGGGTCGGCTCCGCTCCAGATGTGGTCCACGCGCACCAGGGTGCTGTCGACCAGCGTATCCGCATAGAGCCGCATGTCCACGCGCGGCAACAGGCTGGCGAAGAAGACTCCGGGCACGATGGTGATCTCGTGGTCCAATCGCGCCTGGTTCAACAGATGCGGGCGGTTGAGCACGGCCATCACTGGTTCAAAGGGGCATGTGATGCTGATCCCGGTGAGCAATCCGCTGGCGGTGATGGCCGTGACCTGCTCCTGCCCATCGTCACCGATCAAGGAGAGTTGCAATGGCGTCGGACCGTGGAGCGCGCTGGTGCCGTAGAGCTTCTGTCCGATTCGCAGATCAACCTCCCATTCACCGGCACTGGGCGCGGCATCGAAGCCTCGCACCTCGAAGACGGAATAGCCGGGGCTGAAGACCCAATCCTGGAAGAAGGGCTCCATGTCCATGCTGGTGATGGCCTCAATGGTATCGCGCCACATCTCCGGCGTGAACACGGTATCGGCCAGCAGTACTTGCGATTGGCGCATGGCCTCGCGGAAGGGCTCGTCGCCGAGGTAGCCGCGCATGTTGTGCATCACGGCGGCGCCCTTGTAATAGGTGTGCGTGCCGTAAATGTGCTCGTCGGGCATGGGCGAGAGCGCTTGGAAGCCATCGTCATCCACGTGCGCGTTGGTGAGGATGTCCAGGAGATTCTCCTTCACCTTGGTCACCATCGAGGCGCGGCCGTTGAGCCATTCATCGAAAAGGTGGCCGCTGTACTCGGCAGGGCCTTCCTTCAGCCACATGTGGTTGTGCACGCGCGGGGTCACCTTATCGCCCCACCAATGGTGGCCCAGCTCGTGGGCATAGAGGTCACGGTTGCCGCTCAGGCTCTGGCCCGTCATGAAATCGGGGTACGCGATGTTGCCCGCGATCTCCAGCGCGCCATCGGTGGTGAGCACATAGCCCACGCCGCCATACGGGTACGGCCCGTACCAATGCTCCAGCGCATCGATGCAGGCGCCGAGGTCGGCGAGCTTGGTC
>CAZFBP010000433.1:0-2065 GCA_964517255.1 uncultured Chryseobacterium sp. | reverse complement strand
CCGTAGAGCGTGATGTCCTCATTGGCCAGTGCAGCCCGGATGAACTTGCTCACCACGAAATCGCGGCTCTGGTGCGGGCCATAGGTGTTGAAGAAGCGGAACACCGTGTAGGGCAGGCCGTACTCCTTGTGGTAGCTGCGCAGGAAGGCCTCGCCGATGTTCTTCACGATGGCGTACGGCAGCTTGCTGTTGAGCGGGGTGGTTCGCTCGTTCTGCGGGATCTCCACCGGCTCGCCGTACACCTCGCTGCTGCTGCTGTAGAGCACGCGCTGCACACCGGTGTTCTTCGAGAGGTCGAGGATGTTGCGTATGCCGTCGATATCGCGCAGCACCATCACGGGATTGTCCGTGGTGCGCTTCACCCCCACCACGGCGGCGTAGTGGAAGACGTAATCGAAGCGGTTGGCGAAGAAAACCGCGCTGATGTCCTCGAGGCGGTTCACATCGCACTTGATGAAGCGCATGTTCGGCGCCAGCCGCATGGGGAGCTTGCGCCGGTCGCCGGTGAGGAGGTTATCCACCACCGTGACATTGTTCTGCGGATCGGAGGCGAGCTTGATCGCGAGGTCGCTGGCCACGAAGCCGGCGCCGCCCGTAACGAGGATGCTTGGCATGCGGCCGTAAATGTAACCGGGGTCGCGCGCCGGTGACTGCGCGCTCGATCAGTCCACCTGCACCACGCGCCCTGCACGGCTGCTCGAGCCTGGACGCTGGTATATGCCGGGCGCACGGTCGTTCGCCACCAGCCTGCCCATGACGTCGAAGGTCGGTCCTTTGGCGGCGGGAGCCTGCAACCAGAGTTCGGCTACTTCGGTCTGGGCGCCATCCAGCGGACTCGCCGAGATCACCAGCTCATCCAAGGCCCAGCCACCAGTGCCATTCTGGTATGGCTGGAAGCGGATCTGGAAGGCGGCGAAGGGATTGCCCGCAGGCGCCACGATGGGGCCCAGGCCGACGAGGGAGATGTTCGTCCATCCATCGGGCACTTCCAGATCGGCGATCTCTTGCAAGGGCTGCGCGAGGTCGTTGGTGAAGAGCACCTTCACCCGTTGCGGGCCGTCCTGGTAGATCTTGTGGCGGAAACGGATGCTGTCCAGGCGCACAGCGGCGGTGGCGAGCACGTTGAACACCACGCTCTTGTCGGGGGTGGGCTCGGCGGTCCATCCTGCGGTGTACACGGCGTTATCGGCAGTGGTCACCGGCAGCGGGCAGGTCTGCACGCCCAACCATGCTGCGTTCGTGCCGATCAGCGTGCCGCCGATGGCGTCCGGAATGTTGCAGGCGCTGCAGCCGGCATCGCAGTTCAGGTTCTCGCTGCAGGGGAAGTTCATCCAGCGGTACTCGATGCGCAGGGTCTGGGCCTGAGCCGCTATTTGGAGGCCGAGGGCGGCCGCGATCAAGAGACGGTGAAGGGTCATGTTCGTCCGTTTGAGCACGCCGGATCACGGCGTTCGGGGCGCTCCTACGGCATTCGGCGGCTGTTGTTACGCGCAGGCCCGCCCATACCCCTCATTCATCGGATCCCCAACCCTGCTCTGCCAGGCATTTGGCCAGATGGCCCTCTAGCAGATGGCCCATCGTGGGCATGCCCTTGAAGGCCGCATCGGCGTGATGCGCGGCGAGTTCCTGCCCGAGCTGAGCCACGTTCTCCTGCGGCGCGATCGCATCCTGCTTCATCGCCGCGATCAGCTCGCGCAAACGGTTCTGCGACCGTCGGGCGCGGCGGCGGATCAGCGCGCGCTCCTCGCTCCGGTACTGCGCGGCGGTCTCCGCACCGATCGCTTCTTGCGCCAGCCGCACATAAGGCAGGTTCTCCTTGTAGAACTGCGGCAAGTAGTTGCGCAGCCGCCCCTCATGGCATTGCTGGTCCAGGTCTATGGCGCGCATGCGGTACTGCACCTGGTCCACATCGTGAATGGCGTCCACCACGAAGTTGTACGCGCGCATGTCGCCGAGCAGGCGCACGAAGCAACGCTCATTGAACTTCACGAATTCCTTGCAAAGGCGCACACGGTTCAGTTCGCCACCGTATCGCGCGGGATCGGCGATGAAGGCGTCGCCTGGC
>CAZFBP010000432.1:0-2068 GCA_964517255.1 uncultured Chryseobacterium sp. | reverse complement strand
CATGAAGCTCTTGCGCAAACCGATGGGCGTGATATTGAAATTGAACTCCCAGCAGTGCAGGTCCCAGTAGAGGTTGAGCGAGGTGGGCGTCCAGTCGCCGGCCACGATGTCGTAGCCGCTGCTGCCGCCCACCTTCCAGTGCTTCAGCACGGTGACATCGCCGTTGAAGAGCACGCTCTGGCGCTCGGTATCGGTGAATCCGCCTCCGCTGTACGCGCGGGTCACGTCGTAGCTGTAGTTCAGGCCCAGCCGCCAAGGCATGCTGAAGCTCTGGCGCGCGCCTTTGGCGGGGTCGCTGTCCTGCACCACCTGATTCCCGGAGGCATTGGCATCAGGCGCCTGGCCGTAGCGCTTGCTCTTCAGCTCCGCGCCCAGCGCCACGTTCGTGAAGGTCATGCGGGCCAGCGCGCCGCTCACGCTGCGCTCGCTGCGGTCGATGCGGTTGCCGTCCAGGTCAACGGCGTAGGGGTCCCAGACGCTGTTCACGTTCACCGTGATCACGTTGGCCAGCGTGGTGCGCGCGGCCATGGAGATGCTCGACCAGCGCAGGCTGTCCTTCAGCAGGTCATAGCTCGTGTTGATGCCGAGGTAATCGATCAGTTTCACCTTCCGGATTCTGGGCTCCTTCGCGGCGCTGTCGCTCGCCGCGGGCTTCTTCTCGTGCACCTTGGCCTCCAGGTTCTGGATCACGCCGAGGCTCATCGAGCCGCTCTCGCCGGCACGCGGCTCGCCGAACACGCCGATCTGGAAGGGCGAGTAGCTGCCCAGCGCGCCGTTGGTGCCGTACGGCCCTTCGATGCGCGTGCTGTTGTCGGGCAGGTAGCTGAAGCCGACCGAAGGCGTGATGGTGTGGCGGATGGCCTGGATGGTGCCACGGCGGAAGCTGTACATGCCGTAGAGCTTGCTGGTGAGGTTGGCGCCGACGCCCCATTCGCCTGCGCGGCGGAAGCCTGCCACGGTATCGCTCACCACGGTGTCTGGCGCTGGCAGGTACGTGCGGCGCAGCGTCTCGGGGTACCAGCGCTCCTTGAACTGGAATTCGGGGATCAGGCTGAAGTAGCGCGTGGTGAAGGTGCTGGTGAGCGCCGCGCGTTGCTGCACGCCGTTGCGCGCCTGGCCGGCCAGCGCGGGGATGTTCTCCAGGTAGAGCCGCTCCTCGGAGGTGCTCAAGGTGTTCTTCAGGTCGGCGGTGTAGGAGAGGGCCAGCTGATCGTACCAACGGCTGCGGGCGCCAGCGGGCCGCAGCAGCTGGATGGGCAGGATGCGCTGCAGGTTGAAGTTGATGGCGGGCAGCGTGATGTCGAAGCTGCGGTTGGTGGTGTTCTGCCTGTGCAGCGCGTTCACTGAGAGCGAATAGGGCCGACCGGGCCAGAGGCGTGTGTAGCCGATGTTGCTCTGGAAGGTGTTGCTGAGGTAGTTGGCCGTGCTGCTGTTGAAGTTGTTGCGGTAGAAATTGCTCGAGCCCAGGTTCACGCTGGCCGTGAAGCGCTCGGTGAGGCTGGCTCCGGGCTCCACCTGATGGTTCCAGGTCAACCTGAAGTTGCGCTGCCGGCTGAAGTCGGGGAATTCCGGATCACTGTTGAGCAGGGTGCTGTGGTCGAGCAGCAGGTTCCCGCTGTAGCGGTAGCGCACGCGGTAGCGCGTGGCGGCGCGCAGGGCCCAGCTGCCGCGGCTGTAGATGTCGCCGGTGAGGCTCAGGTCAGCGCGTTGGCCCAGTTGCTGGTACCATCCGCCGTTCAGCAGGAAGTAGCCCAGCGTCGCGTTGTTGCCCCAGACCGGGATGAGCACGCCGCTGCTGCCGCCCTTCTTGTTGGGGAAGAGGCCGAAGGGGATGGCCAGCGGCGTGGGCACCTTGCGGAACTTCATGAAGGCCGGCCCGCTGATGATCTTGTCGTCGGGCTTCACCATCATGCGGCTCACCTGGAAGTGGTAGTGCGGCTTGGGCCGGTCGCAGGTGGTGAGCTTGCCGCCGATGCTGTGCACCTCGCCGCTCGCGTGGCGCTTGCTCAGGCGCGCGTGCACCCAGGCCTCCTGCTCCTGGGTGCGCACCTCGCGGATGAGGCCCACC
>CAZFBP010000431.1:0-2070 GCA_964517255.1 uncultured Chryseobacterium sp. | reverse complement strand
CGGCTCGCTCACCACCTTCAGCATCGCCAACGACGTGGCCAAGTACTTCGCCATCGTGCCCGCGCTCTTCATGGCGAGCATCCCGGCCCTCGGCGCGCTCAATATCATGCGGCTGCACAGCGCCGAGAGCGCCATCCTCAGTGCCGTGATCTTCAATGCCATCATCATCCCGCTGCTCATCCCCCTGGCGCTGAAAGGCGTGACCTACCGTCCCATCGGTGCCAGCGCCATCCTGCGCCGCAACCTGCTCATCTACGGACTCGGCGGCGTGATCGTGCCCTTCATCGGCATCAAGCTCATCGATCTGGGCGTGGCCCTTTTCTTCTGAACATGCACCGATCATCCAACAACGCACCAGCACCGTCGATCCTCCGGGCCGACAACATCCAGCACCCATGAAGCAGAATCTGATCCCCGCCCTGCGCATGACCGCCGTGATGCTCGTGCTGTGCGGCATGCTCTACACCTTGCTCGTGCTGGGCTTCGCGAAGGCCGTCACGCCCAGCGGTGGCTCCGTTGAACTCGTGGTGCGCGATGGCACAGCCGTCGGCGGCGCGAACGTGGGCCAGATCTTCACCGGCGAGGGCTACTTCCACGGCCGCCCCAGTGCGGTGGACTACAATGCGGCGGGCAGTGGCGGCAGCAACAATGGCCCCACGGACCCCGAATACCTCGCCGATGTGAAAGCCCGCATCGACAGCTTCCTGGTCCACGACCCCAGTGTGAGCCGCAGCGCCATTCCCAGCGAGCTGGTAACGGCCAGCGGCAGCGGATTGGATCCGCACCTGAGCCCCGCCGCAGCACGGGTCCAGGTGCAGCGCATCGCACGGGCGCGGGGCATTCCCGGCACCGACGTGGATCAACTCATCGATCGGCACGTGCACGGACCATTGTTGGGACTCTTCGGGCCTTCCACCGTCAACGTACTTGAACTCAACCTGGCGCTCGATGCGCTCAGCAACTGACATGCGCTCCCTCATTCTTCCGTTCGTCGTGGTGGTGGCCCAGCCTGCAGCCGCCCAACTCGACTCCGCCTTCACGCTGAGCGGCTACGCGGAAGTGTACTACAGCTACGACCTCTCGAACCCCGGCGACCATGTGCGCCTAGGGCCCTTCTACAGCCACAGCCGGCACAACGAAGTGGCCCTCAACATGGGCTACGCGAAGCTGGCGTATTCGAAGAACACCGTGCGCGGAAACCTCGCGCTGATGGCGGGCACGTATGCGCAGTACAACCTGGCAGCCGAGCCGGAACTCATGCGCAGCGTGTTCGAGGCCAATGTGGGCGTGAAGCTCAGCAAGACGCGCGAGCTGTGGATCGATGCAGGCATCATGCCCAGCCACATCGGCTTCGAGAGCGCCATCGGTGCCGACTGCTGGAACGTGACGCGCAGCCTGCTCGCCGACAACTCGCCCTACTACGAGGCCGGCGTGAAGGTGGGCTGCACCACCAAGGACGAGAAGTGGTACGTGGCGGGCATGGTGCTGAACGGCTGGCAGCGCATTGCGCGGCCCGATGGCAACAACACCCCCGCCTTCGGCACCCAGCTCACCTATACACCGTCGCACAAGCTGAAGCTGAACTGGAGCACCTTCATCGGCAACGACCTTCCCGACAGCCTCAACGAGATGCGCTACTTCAGCAACGTGTACGCGCAACTACGGATCACCGAACGCATCGGCCTCATCGCCGGCTTCGACTGCGGCATGCAACAGGCCCATACTGGCGACAGTAGCCGCGTATGGATGAGCCCGGTGCTGATCCCCCGCTTCGCCATCAATGACCGCACGCACATCGCCGTGCGCTGGGAACTCTACCAGGACAAGGATGGCGTGATCGTGGGTGCCACGGGAACGCCCAATGGATTCAACACGATGGGCTATTCCATGAACCTCGATCGCCGTATCGGCGAGGACGTGCTGTGGCGCATCGAGGCGCGTGCGCTGAACAGCCAGGACGAGATCTTCATGGACGCGGACGCGAAGCCCACGACCAGCAACGTCTTCTTCACGACCAGCCTTAGCATCCGCCTGCCATGATCGACGCGAACGGTCTCGACCCCCTGCAGC
>CAZFBP010000430.1:523-2095 GCA_964517255.1 uncultured Chryseobacterium sp. | reverse complement strand
GGCATTGGGTGTTCCGCGACCGCAGCTGGCTCAGCAATGAGTGGGAGGTGCTGCGTTGGGCTTATGTGAACGCGTAACGCGAGCGCCCACTTCTGGGCAATTCGAGGAACGGAGGCAGCGATTCAGGCCGCGCGGGTATCTTCCCGCTGTCGAATGCGCGCATCCGCACCTCTTCTATCCGGTTCCCTCGTGCTCGCTGTGTGCGTGGCCACGAGCGTCGTGGCGCAGGATCATTGGGCGCGTCGCGTGGGCGCGTGGAGCAACGATGCCTTCAACGACCTCGCCGTGGATGCCGCTGGCAACCTCTACGCCGCGGGCGAGTTCGGCGGCAACATCAACCTGCCAGGCGTAACGCTCATCAGCAACGGCAGCCTCGATGCGCTGGTGGCGAAGTACGACGCCAATGGCGCGCTGCTCTGGGCGCGCAGCTTCGGCAGCAGCGGCTTGGACCGCGCCATCAAGCTCGAGCTCACCGCCGATGGCCAGATCGCCGTGGTGGGCCAGTTCATGTTCACCGTCGATTTCGGCGGGAGCTCATTGACTTCGTTGGGCGGCACGCAGGATTGCTTCGTGATGAAGCTCGCGCAGGCGGACGGCTCCGTTTCGTGGGTGCGGGGCGGTGGCAGCGCCGATGGCGTGGATCAGCCTAACGGCGTGAGCGTGGGCCCCGATGGCAGCATCGCCGTGGCGGGCGAGTTCCGCGGAACGGCGGTCTTCGATCAAGGCACCATCACCAGCGTCGCCGATCCGGTCGCTGGCGGTCCCAGCGTGGACATCTTCCTGGCCACCTACACCAGCGCGGGCGCGCCGCTCTGGATCGTGCAGGGCGCGGCCGAGTTCGCCGATCGCGGCATGGACGTGGAGCATGATGCCGACGGCAACCTCTACCTCACCGGCCAGTTCACCGATACGCTCACGCTGGCCGGCAATGTGCACGAGAACGCCATGTTCAGCGCGGTCTTCATCGCTCGCTTCACGCCGGGCGGCACGGAGGAATGGTTCCGCGTATTCGGCGGCGGCACCTACAACCAGGTCTTCGAGATGGTGCTGGCGCCCGCGGGCTACCTCATGCTCGTGGGCGATGTGCAGGGCACGGTGATCTTCCTCGACACCGAGCCCGACCTCTTCACCGCCGTGGAGCCGCGCAGCAGCTTCCTGTTGAAGGTGGGCCTCGATGGCGAGCTCATCGCGCAGAAGACCTGGGGCAGTCAGCATCCGCTCAGCACGCGCGCGCTATCCGTAATGGATGAGGACGTGGCCGTGCTGGGCCGCTTCGCCTGCCAGCTCACGGGCTTCACGGGGCAGTATGGCGAGAGCAGCTTCCTCGGGTCGGGGCGCTGGGACCTGTACGTGGCGCGCTTCCAGACCAGCGACCTCGACTTCAAGCAGGCGCAGCATTTCGCGGGCATCGGGGAGAAGCTGCCCGGCGGCATCGTGCATGCGCCCGATGCGGAGCCCGTCTTCAACGGAGCCTTCGAGCACGTGCTCTCGTTCCCCAGCGACGGCACCATGGACGTCTGGCCGGTGGCCGGGGGATTCCGCTCCGGGGCCGTTCGCGACGGTGCTTCGTCG
>CAZFBP010000430.1:0-513 GCA_964517255.1 uncultured Chryseobacterium sp. | reverse complement strand
GATTCAGCGCGCCTGCGCCGGTGAATTACTGCACGGATGCCCACTATCCGAACTACAACTTCCTGCGCGGCTGGGGCCTGAAGGACGCCTTCATCGCGCGCGGCTACCTGGATGGCCGCGAGCCGCACGACGCCTTCGTGCGCACGGGCGCGGTGTGCGACCGCAGCATCCGCGAGCCCGTGATCCAGTACACGAGCGGTGGCGTGCTCGGACCCGATTCACTCGAGCGTTGCTCGCAAGCGGCGCTCACGACAAACACCTTCACCGCCTTCGATCCCGACACCAGCGTGCGCCACAACGCGCCGGGCTTCGAGTTCCTCTGGAGCACGGGCGCCACTACTCCCGACATCACCGTTTCCGCCAGCGGCTGGTACTGGGTCGAAGTGAGCATCGGCCAGCAATGCTTCACCTGGCGCGATTCGCTCCATGTCACCATTCACCCCGTGCCCGCCGTGCCATGGATCAACGACGATGTGGTGGTGAACGTGAACGCCGTGGGCCCGCAGCTCATCC
>CAZFBP010000429.1:0-2100 GCA_964517255.1 uncultured Chryseobacterium sp. | reverse complement strand
CATCATCATCCCCGTCTTCGACAAGCCGCGCGAAATCGTGTTCCGCTACACGCGCGACCTGCCCGATGGCAACAAGTACGTGCAGTTCCAGCGCAAGCAGCGCATCGACATGCGCGAGACCGTGTACGACTTCCCGCGCCAGAACGTGATCACCAAGGACAACGTGATGACCGAGATCAACGCGCTGCTCTATTTCCAGATCACCGACCCGGTGAAGGCGATGTACGAGATCGAGAACCTGCCGCTGGCCATCGAGAAGCTCACCCAGACCACGCTCCGTAACGTGATCGGCGAGCTTGACCTCGACGAGACGCTCACCAGCCGCGACACCATCAACATGAAATTGCGGCAGATCCTGGACGAGGCCAGCAACAAGTGGGGCGTGAAGGTGAACCGCGTGGAGCTGCAGGACATCAACCCGCCGCGCGATATCCGCGAGGCCATGGAGAAGCAGATGCGCGCCGAGCGCGACCGCCGCGCGCAGATCATCGACGCCGAGGGCAGCAAGCGCGCCGCCGTGCTGCAGGCCGAGGGCATCCAGCAGAGCCAGATCACCACCGCCGAGGGTCAGAAGCAGAGCCAGATCCTGGAAGCTGAGGGCGATGCGCAATCACGCATCCGCCGCGCGCAGGGCGAGGCCGAGGCCATCCGCCTGGTCACCGAGGCCATCAAGGGCGCCAAGGCCGACCCCACCAACTACCTCATCGCCATGAAGTACCTGGAGACCATGCGCGAAATGACCAGCGGCCAGAACAACAAGGTGATCTACATGCCTTACGAGGCCACCGCCATGCTCAGCAGCGTGGGCGGCATCAAGGAGATGCTGGAGATGAATAGGAAGGGATGAGGAGGCTGAGCAGCAGTACTCAGTTCCTGCAGAATATCGGACTGGTCACTGATTGATGGTTCTCGGGAACGAGTACTAGCTGGTGCTTGCGTACTCGTTGAAGCCATGAAATTGCTTACGGGCTTGTTGCTGCTTACCTCGGTGGTATTCCTCGGGGGTGCTTGTAATGAGTAAGCCTCCGGCCATCCACCTCTTGCGCGTCTCTTCTACATTGCTAGTGGCCCCCCGCTCCCGCGAGAATGACCGTTAGCGCTGTTACGGATCTGCGATCCGGACCCCATCCAGTTCTCGTGTAGTCGCGCGCATCTGCGCGCTAGCCCTCCGCCCTGTACTCCGGGATCAGCGCACGTAGCGCCGCCACCACCTCGTCGCCGCGCCTATGCAGCAGGGCTTCAACGGCTAGTTCCACGGCCTGCGCATCGAGGCCGGCCACCTGCCCGATAAGGATGCGCGGGTGGTGCGTGGGGCGCGTGTTCTCGCTGCTGGCCAGCAATTCCTCGTAGAGCTTCTCGCCGGGGCGCAGGCCGGTGTAGGTGATGGCGATGTCGGTGCCGGGCTCCTTGCCGCTGAGGCGGATCATCTTCTCGGCGAGGTCGGCGATGCGCACCGGTTCGCCCATGTCGAAGACATAGATCTCGCCGCCCTGGCCCATGGCCGCTGCTTCGAGCACCAGGCGGCAGGCCTCGGGGATGGTCATGAAGAAGCGCGTCACCTCGGGATGCGTCACGGTCACAGGGCCGCCGGCCTCGATCTGCTTGCGGAAGAGCGGGATCACCGAGCCGCTGCTGCCCAGCACGTTGCCGAAGCGCGTGGTGACGAATCGCGCGGAGCAGCCTTGCGCCATGGCGCCCACGGCCATCTCCGCTGCGCGTTTGCTGGCGCCCATCACGCTGGTGGGGTTCACCGCCTTGTCGGTGCTGATGAGCACGAAGCGCTCGGCGCCGTGCGCGCAGGCCAGCCGCGCCACGATGCGCGTGCCGCCCACGTTGGTGCGGATGGCCTCCTCGGGCTGCGCTTCCATGAGCGGCACATGCTTGTACGCGGCCGCATGGAAGACCACCTGCGGCTGCTCCCGCGCGAAGACCTCTTCCATGCGCATTTCGTCGCGCACATCGGCAACCAGCACGCGCAGATTCCCGTTGCGCCCGCGCCCTACGAGTTCCATCTGCACATCGTAGAGCCCGCTCTCGGCGATGTCCACGAGCACCAGGGCGGCAGCGCCCATCTCGCTGAGCTGGCGCACCAGTTCGCTG
>CAZFBP010000428.1:0-2112 GCA_964517255.1 uncultured Chryseobacterium sp. | reverse complement strand
ACCCGGTGGGCGCCTGCGTGGGCATGAAGGGCAGCCGCATCCACGGCATCGTGCGGGAGCTGCGCAACGAGAACATCGACGTGATCAACTACACCGCCAACGAGCAGCTGCTCATCCAGCGCGCCCTCAGCCCGGCCAAGATCGGCGACATCAAGCTCGACGCCGAGCGCAAGCGCGCCGAGGTGTACATGAAGCCCGATCAGGTGGCCCTCGCCATCGGCAAGGGCGGCCACAACATCAAGCTCGCCGGCCGCCTCACGGGCTACGAGATCGACGTGTACCGCGACACCGACGAGGTGAGCGACGACGTGAGCCTCGACGAGTTCGCCGACGAGATCGACGCGTGGATCATCACCGAGCTCAAGAACATCGGCTGCGACACCGCGCGCAGCGTGCTGGAGCTCCCCGCCGAGGAACTCGTGAAGCGCACCGACCTGGAGGAGGAGACCATCGCCGAGGTGCTCCGCGTACTGAAGACCGAACTGGAGGCCTGACCCAGCGCTCCCCCAGAAGCACCACCAGCAGCCACATCACAACCGCATGAGCGAAGCGACGGAGAAGGGCATACGATTGAGCAAGGCGGCGCGCGAGTTCAACCTCGGGCTGCACACGGTGGTGGAGTTCCTGGCCAAGAAGGGGCACCAGGTGGAGAGCAACCCCAACGCCAAGATCGAGCCCGCCCTCTACGAACTGCTCCTGGCAGAATTCGGAAAAGACCGGGAGATCAAGGCGCAGGCGCAGCAGACCGTGCAACTGCGGCACGAGCGCGAGACCATCACCCTGGGCACGGCCGCCAAGGCCGAGCCCAAGCCCAAGGTGAAGGAAGAGGCCGAGGTGATCATCCACAACGTGCAGCCTGCCACGGAACCGGCCAAGGCCGAAACGGCCGTGCCGGAGCTGATCAAGGCCCGCGTGGAGAAATCCGCTGGCCCCAAGACCTTGGGCAGGATCGACCTCGACGCGCCCAAGAAACCCGCGAAGCCCGCCGGCCCCGCCAAGGACAGCGATGCTGGAACCGCAACCCAAGAGGCCGCCCCGGAAGCCACTGCGGCCGCCGCCCCGACTGCGGAGCCCGAGCCCGAGACCATCCGCGTGAACGTGGCCAAGCTGGCCGGCGTGAAGCAGCTGGGCCGCATAGAGCTGCCCGTGGAAAAGGAGCGCAAGCCCGCCGAAAGGCCCGACCCCGAGCGTGGCAAGCGCAAGCGCATCGTGAAGCCAGGCCCCGTGAACGTGGACCGTGCCGTGCAGGCCGAGCAACGCGCCAACGTGGGCCGCCCCGGCGAGCTCGACGAGAACGCCGTGAAGAAGAAGGTGAGCGAGACCCTCGCCCGTCTCACCGGCGGCAAGAGCCGCGGCGCCAAGATGCGGCGCGAGAAGCGCGACCAGCGCGGCCGACGCTTCGAGGAGGAGCAAGCCGCACTGGAGTTGGCCGGCATGACCTTGAAGGTCACCGAATTCGTGACCGCCAGCGAGCTGGCCAGCATGATGAGCGTGCCCGTCACCGACATCATCAAGGCCTGCTTCGCCCTGGGCATGATGGTGAGCATCAACCAGCGCCTCGATGCCGAGACCCTCGCCGTGATCGCCGAGGAGTACGGCTTCAAGGTGGAATTCGTGGGCGCCGAAGTGCAAGAGACCATCAGCACCGAAGCGGACGATGCCGAGCGGGTCACCGGAAGGCCGCCCATCGTCACCGTGATGGGCCACGTGGACCATGGCAAGACCTCCCTGCTCGATTACATCCGCAAGGCCAACGTCATCGCCGGCGAAGCAGGCGGCATCACCCAGCACATCGGCGCGTACAGTGTCGCGCTGGAGAACGGCAAGAAGATCACCTTCCTCGATACCCCCGGCCACGAGGCCTTCACCGCCATGCGCGCGCGCGGAGCGCAGATCACCGACATCGCCATCATCGTGATCGCCGCTGACGACAGCGTGATGCCCCAGACCCGCGAAGCCATCAACCATGCGCAGGCCGCCGGCGTGCCCATGGTCTTCGCCTTCAACAAGATCGACAAGCCAGGCGCCAACGCCGACAAGATCCGCGAGCAACTCAGCCAGATGAACATCCTGGTGGAGGAGTGGGGCGGCAAGTTCCAGACCCAGGAGATC
>CAZFBP010000427.1:0-2113 GCA_964517255.1 uncultured Chryseobacterium sp. | reverse complement strand
TCACCATCAGTGCGGCCGTGCCCTGCCCGGCCCCCTTCGCGCTCAACGTCTCCGGCGTCAACGGCGCCACCGCCACCTTGGGCTGGACCCTCGGTTGCGCCGAGACCATGTGGGATGTGCATTTCCAAGCCGCGGGCGGCGGAGCCCCCCCGGTGACACCGTCGGACCCTGGGTTGCTCTCCAATTCCTTGGTGGTGAACACCCCGGCCCCCGGCATGTATGAGTTCTACGTCCGCGCGGTATGCGGGGGACTGGCAGGAGAAAGCGTTTGGAGCGGCCCGTACATGTTCACCACGAACGACGAATGCAGCGGCGCGATCCCCCTCACCGTGCAGCCCAGCGGCGGTTGCCCGGGCGGCAACACGCTCGGCACCACGGTCGGCTCCACGGTCGGCTCAGGTACCACGGGTTGCTTGATCTCGGGGCTTGCTGATGTATGGTACAGCTTCAACTCCGGCGCGAACACCACCATCGTGTGGAACGTGACCCTGGGCACCATGGGCGCCATTGGCGTGCAAGTGACCAGCGATTGCCTCGGCACCGAAGTGTTCTGCCTGGGCGACCAGCAGAGCGGCTCCTTCACGGTGCTGCCCAGCACGCAGTACTACTTCCGCGTGCTCACCCTGACGAGCACGACCGGCACCTTCAACATCTGCTTGCAGGCTCCGCCGCCGCCGAGCTGCCTGGCGCTGCCCACCTCTCCTGCCGACGGAGGTTCGGCGTGCAGCACAACGCCCGTGACCCTCTCCTGGCCCGCCGCGCTCTACGCCACCGGCTACGATGTGGTGCTTGACGGCAATACTGTATCGACCAACCAGCCCGGAACCAGCTATACCACCGCTGCGCCGCTGGCCGCTGGCCCGCACACCTGGAGCGTGACCCCGCTCTCCCCGCAAGGCAACGCCAGTGGCTGCGCGACCTGGACCTTCAACGCGAGCGTCTTCGGCTGCTACTGCTCCAGCTTGGCATCCTCGACCACCGACGAGGAGATCTACAGCGTGACCGTGAACGGCGTGACCGTGGGTGATGTGACCCCCTACCCCGGCACCAACACCGGTTGTACCACGCCGGCTCCTGGCTCCGGCTCCCTCCTGGGCCAGTACTCCAACTGGATCAACGGGCTCACCCCGCAGTTCGTCGTGCAGCAGGGCGTGCCTTCCACCTTCAATGTGCAGGAAGATGAGTGCGATGGCGCCACGTACTACGGGTTCGGCACGGGCATGTGGATCGACTGGAACCAGGACGGTGATTTCGATGATGTTGGCGAGACCATCCTCCAAGAGGGCTCCACCCTGGCCGGGCCGCGCAACATCCCGGGTGGCTTCACGCCGCCCGTGACGCCCAACCTGGGCCTGACCGTGATGCGCGTGATCGTGGCTGAGGGATGGAGCGGCACCTCACTGGTGCCCTGCCTGGCCTACGGCTATGGTGAGACCGAGGACTTCCTCATCGATGTGCAGCCTCCGCCCGCACCTGCCAGCGCGATCGCTTCGATCAATGACGACTGCACCGGCGGCACCTTCACGATCGACGTGAACGTGTCCAGCTTCGGCGGCGGCGGCTCGGCCAACATCGAGTATCAGGTGAACAACGGACCCACCGTGGTCGTGCCGGCTTCGCTCGGCAGCAACACCATCCCCACCTCCGGCGGCTTCCTGCAGACTGAAATGGTGAGCATGCAGCTGACCAACGGCACGGTATCCACCCTCGATATGGGCGACTTCTTCGGCGGCTGCCCCATCAATGTGCCCTGCGGAACCACGCTCAGTGTGAGCCACTGCTATGGCAACAACGACCCGCGCGTGTTCATCTTCGTCGCTGATGATCCGATGCAGACGCTGACGTTGACCTTCATCGCGGGCACCATGGACCCGAACGATGTGATCCGCACCTACGCGGGCACCGACGAGAACAGCAGCCCCATCCTGGTGAGCGGCTCCTTCGCCAGCCTGGGCACGCCGCAGCTCACGATCCCCTCCATCAACGATACGCTGATGCTGGTGATCGACAGCGATGCCAGCAACAGCTGCCAGGACGGCGGGCAATCCACCTGGAACTTCGAGGCCTCGTGCGTGCCCCCCTGCATCGAGCCCGACGGCTCGGTGTACTACGA
>CAZFBP010000426.1:241-2138 GCA_964517255.1 uncultured Chryseobacterium sp. | reverse complement strand
AGGACAAGATCGAGGAGCTGAAGCACCAGGCGCAGCAGTACGAGCGCGAGGGCGATTTCGGCAAGGTGGCCGAGATCCGCTACGGCCGCATCCAGGAGACCGAAAAGGAACTGGCCGCCGCCAAGGACGAGCTGCTGAAGCTGCAGGCCGAGAGCAAGATGATCAAGGAGGAGGTGGACGTGGAAGAGATCGCCGCCGTGGTGAGCCGCTGGACGGGCATCCCCGTCACCCGCATGCTGGAGGCCGAGCGCACCAAGCTCCTGAAGCTCGAGGATGAGCTGCACAAGCGCGTGATCGGTCAGGACGAGGCCGTGCATGCCGTGGCCGATGCGGTGCGCCGAAGCCGCGCGGGCATGGGTGATGAACGCCGCCCCATCGGCAGCTTCATCTTCCTGGGCACCACCGGCGTGGGCAAGACCGAACTGGCCAAGGCGCTCAGCGAGATCCTCTTCAACGACGAGCACGCCATGACGCGCAACGACAAGAGCGAGTACCAGGAGCTCCACAGCGTGAGCCGCCTCATCGGCGCGCCTCCCGGCTACGTGGGCTACGACGAGGGCGGCCAGCTCACCGAGGCCGTGCGCCGCAAGCCCTACAGCGTGGTGCTGTTGGACGAGATCGAGAAGGCCCACCCCGACGTGTGGAACATCCTGCTGCAGGTGCTCGACGATGGCCGCCTCACCGACAACAAGGGCCGGGTGGTCAACTTCAAGAACACCATCATCATCATGACGAGCAACATCGGCTCGCACATCATCCAGGAGAACTTCGAGAACCTGGAGAAGAAGGATGTGGATGCCGTGGTGGAGAAGACCCGCGGCGAGGTGATGGACCTCCTGCGCAAGACCGTGCGCCCCGAGTTCCTCAACCGCGTGGACGAACTGATCATGTTCCGTCCGCTGAGCCAAAGCGACGTGCGTGAGATCGTGAAGCTGCAACTGCACCTGCTGCTGAACAAGTTGGAGGAAAAGGATATCCACCTGATCCCCAGCGAGGAGCTGATCGCCCACATCAGCAGCACCGGTTTCGATCCGCAGTTCGGCGCGCGCCCCATCAATCGCATGATCCAGAAGGAACTGCTCAACGAGCTGAGCAAGCAGATCATCGCCGGCACGCTGGAAACGGGCAAGCCCCAGGTGATCGACGTGTTCGATGGGAAGATCGTGCTGCGCAAGCCGATCGATGAGAAGGAGAAGAACGGGAACGGCGCAAGCAAGGGGAAGAAGGAAAAGGCGAGCGCGTAACCGTAACTGTACTGCATGAACACAGGGCTCCGCAAGGGGCCTTGTGTATTTGGGGGTGTACCCATCACCTACCGCACCAGCCAGCACACGGGTCGGGTGCTTCGCTTTTCCTCGGCCCCTCAGAGCAGGGGCCTGCGGGGTAACCGCCTCGATCGCTCACGCGGGCCACGCACAGGCCACGCCTAGCTTGAAGAGCGATCAGGCTTGAGAGCTTGAAGTTCATTATTGAGTTGTCGCATACCAAGCACGACCCTTGAACCTATGCAGACCCGCCACCTACACCTGATTCGCAGGCACGGCAGGGACGACTGCGCGAAACCTACGGAGGCAATGTGATCACATGGCCTCCTTGGAAGTACGACCATGGTCCGTTCAGGGCATCAGGGCAGTTGTTGTATTCTGGTATTGGTGGGCACGACGCCTCCGATGTTCGGTAGGATCGGGTCGCGGTCGTTGTTCTGTCCGGTGTACTTCACCGTCCCGTCCATGTTCACGTCCTCCTCGAAGTAGCCTGACACGGTGCTCGTGGGCACCAGTCCGCCCACGCGGACCAGGATGGGGTCGCGGTCGTTGTCGCCGCCGGTGTAGCGGATCACGCCATCGCCGTTCACATCACCGGCCCAAAGCACCTTTATGCCGTTCACGTTCATACG
>CAZFBP010000426.1:0-231 GCA_964517255.1 uncultured Chryseobacterium sp. | reverse complement strand
GATGCCCCAGGTAGCGACCCCTGGATCGGTGAAATCCACCGAAGCAAGTGTCGTTGACAGCTCGACCGGATCGGCCGTCATGCACGCCAGATGATTCCGGTGGAGGATCATGACATGATAGAGGCCGGGTGGCAGTCCGGCCAAGGCCACACCGGGCCTGCCATCGGTCCCTACGATCCATCCATCCTCAAGGACCAGTGCGTGGCGGCCAGCAATGGTCGTCCCCGGGTC
>CAZFBP010000425.1:0-2159 GCA_964517255.1 uncultured Chryseobacterium sp. | reverse complement strand
CTAGCACTCCATGAAGTCCATGTCCTCGTGGAAGGTCTCCTTCACGCCCAGCACGCCCAGGAAGCTCAGGCCCACGCACACCGCGCCCACGATCAAGGCGGCGTTCGATGCGCCGACTCCGGGAATCAGCAGCACGAAGGCATTGGTGATGAGGTAGGTGGCGCCGCGCACCAGGTTGGGCGCCATGTTGGTGACGGTGCTGCGCAGGTTGGTGCCGAACTGCTCGCTGGCAATGGTGACGAAGAGCGCCCAGAAGCCGGTGCTGATGCCCAGCAGGCAGCACATCACATGGAACCACGCGAGCGAGACATCGCTGGAGAGCGTGAAGACGAGCGTGCAGATCGTGAGCACGGCGAGGTAGAGCAGCACCACTCTCCTCCGGCTGCGCCACCATTGGCTGAGCACGCCGCTGAGCAGGTCGCCGATGCTCAGGCCCACATAGCCCCACATCACGCTATCGCCCACATGCACGGTGCCTTGCACGCCGATGGCAGCGGCGATGGTGTCGCTCTGGTTGATGAGCACGCCCACCACGAACCACACCGGGAGGCCGATCAAGACGGAAGAGAAGAAGCGCGCTGAGCGCGCGCGATTCGCGAAAAGCAGGCGCAGGCTTCCCTTGGCCAGGTCCGTGCGTTCCAATGCGGTCTTGAACAGGCCGCTCTCAAAAGCCCCGGCTCGCATCACCAGCAGCAGCAGGCCCAAGGCGCCCCCCACGATGTAGGCCATCTGCCAGCCTTGCAGGCCCAGGCCCAGGGCAGTGCTCCACGCCGCGCCCTCGCCGCCCACCAGGCGCGCCACCACACCGCCGAGCGCGCCGAAGGTCACGATGATCATGGTGCCCCATCCGCGTTGCGTGCGCTCCATGCTCTCCACCACCAGGGTGATGCCCGCGCCCAACTCGCCTGCCAGCCCGATACCGGCGATGATGCGGCAGATCGCGTAGCCCGTGGTGTCCGTCACGAAGGCGTTGGCGACGTTGGCCAGCGAGTACACCACGATGCTGCCGAAGAGCACTTGCACGCGGCCGCGCTTATCGCCCAGTATGCCCCAGAGGATCCCGCCGATCAGCATGCCGAGCATCTGGATGTTGAAGAGGCTCACGTCGTAGCGCTTCAGCGCCTCGCCGCTCAAGCCCATCGCTTCCAGGCTCTCTCGCTTCACCACGTTGAAGAGCACCAGGTCGTAGATGTCAACGAAATAGCCCAGCGCCGCCACGGTGACCAGCAGCAGCGTCTTGCGGTTGAAAGCGGGGGAGGGCATCGCGGCGAAGATGCGGGTTGGAGTATCAATCAGATCAATGTCCGTTCGGGGAATTTCCAGTTTCGGTGTAGGTCCTGGAAGCCGCTACTTTCGATCCGCTTCCACCGCGCCATGAAGAAACTCCTGTTCTGCTTCTTCCTCTTGCCCGTTCTGGCTGTGGCGCAGGGCACCACCACTTCCGTGCAGGACGGCGACTGGGACGACCCCGCCACCTGGGATTGCAACTGCGTGCCCGAGGTGGACAATGCGGTCGTGATCCACGACGTGCGGATCGACGGCAACACCTTCCTCATGCAGCGCGTGCACGTGACACCCGTGGGAAGCCTGGTCATGGACCAGTACTTCTCCGTGGTGATCATGGATACCGTGATCAACGATGGCCTCATGGACCTGGTGGGCGACATCGACGTGGATTGGGCGCTGCTGAACAACAGCACCGTTCTGATCGAAGGCGTGATGCACAACGATGGGGTGATCGTGATGGGCGGCCCGAATGCGTTGATCGCGCTGGATAACATCGGAAACTACGACGTGATCGAGGGCGAGGGGCGCATCTGCGTGAGCAGCTTCTCGGAGAACACCGGCACCATCCAAGGCCAGATCGATTTCTGCGACCTTACGCCCACGGTGACCTCTCCGCCCTTCATCGACGTGAACAGCGGGAGCGTGGCGGGCTCGGTCATCTTTTGCGCGGTGGGTGCGTGCAATCCACAACGGGTAAGCGAGAGCGGTTCGCCCGGCGTACGCATCGTTCCCAATCCGGCGAGCGATCGGTTGGCCATCGACCTGCCTGTAATGGCAAGCATCACCTTGCGCGATGCGAAGGGCGGCATCGTGCTTTCGCGGAACGCGATGGCGGCCGGTCAGTCCACGATGGAGGCCTCGGAGATTCCGGC
>CAZFBP010000424.1:1407-2173 GCA_964517255.1 uncultured Chryseobacterium sp. | reverse complement strand
GTCGATCTGGTGGTAGGTGTTGTAGAAGGGCGCCTTGCCCAGGCCCTGGTCCTTCTTGATCAGCGAGAGCTGGCGCTTGTCGCGCAGGAAGCGCAAGCTGGTGCTCTGGTGCCAGAGGCTGTCCTTGTCCATGCGCAGCCGCACGGCCACCTCATCGCTGCTGATGCGCTCGGGCTCGATGCTGTAGCGCAGGCCGCTGGTGACGATGAAGGGGCGCTTGTCGCGGTAGAAGGTGAGGTAGGCGGGCTCCTCCTTGGTGCCGTAGCCCTGGAGCTTGGCGCCCTGCATGCTGAATCCGCCCTCGAAGTCGATGCCCTCCACGATGTCGCGGATCTTCATGCGGCGGTCGTAGCTCTCGAAGCGCGGGAAGCTGGCGCTGCTCTCTTCCACGTTGGCCAGGAGCTTGTCGGAGAGCTTGCCCACCAGCGTCTTGGGGAAGTAGGGATCGTTGAACTGCACGGTGTCCACCTCGAAGGCCGAGCTCTTCATCTTCACCTCGTAGGCGTGGTCCCATTCGGCGAAGGTGGCCGTGGGCTTCAGCCCGGCGCGCTGCCAGGTCACGGTGCCGCCATCGCCCTTCCAGAGTTCTTGCGTGGGCAGGTAGGTGCCGCTGGTGCCGAGGATCACGCTGCTGTCGCCCTTCGCCAGGCAGACCAGGTCGGTCTTGGGGAAGGTGATCTTCGGAACGCTGTCGAAGGCGAAGGTGAACTCCTTGCTGCGCGCCTTCCAGGTCACGCTGGCGCTCTTGAGCAGCGCGCCTTCGCGG
>CAZFBP010000424.1:0-1397 GCA_964517255.1 uncultured Chryseobacterium sp. | reverse complement strand
GAAGGCCTGCACGTTCTGCTTGCGCGAGAGCCCGACCAGCTTGACCATGCCCTGCATCCACGCATCGAACTCCGTGGCGCTGCGCGCGGTGCCATGGAACGAGGCCACGCAATCGAGGTAATCGCGGAAGCCGGGGAAGGCATCGAAGCGCTTCTTGAGCATGAAGTTGGCCACCTCCGCCACCTTGATGCGCTGCTTCTCACTGTAGTAGGCGCTGTTCCATGCTGGGGCGAAGACGCCCTCCATGAAGGGCTTGCCTTCCTTCTTGTCGGCGCCCACCATGAAGGCGGTCATCTCTTGCAGGAAGAGGGCCTGGTCGGAAGAGAACGGTTTCTGTTGGGCGCTGGCGGAGGATGCGAGAACCAGAAGGCCGATGGAAGCGACAAGTCGGGGACTTGAGACTTGCTGCTTGAGTCTTGTGACTTGAGTCTTGAGACTTGAGACTTGCTTCATGGTTTCCGGCATCCCAGCAAGGCCCACTCCCCTTCCTGCAGGCGCTCGGCAAGCTCCAGGCCGCACTCCTTGGCGCGTTGGGCCAGCATGTGGCGGTCGCCGGGCACGAAGCCGCTCAGGAAGAGCGCTCCTCCGGGGTTCAGCGCGGCGCTCATCAAGGGCATGGCTTCCATGAGGACGTTGCGTTCGATGTTGGCCAAAATTGCGTCGAAGCGGAGCCCTTCCAGCGCGGCGGCGTCGCCCTTTTCCACATGCACGGCATGACAACCGTTTAGCCCGCCATTGTGCACGGCGTTCTCCACCGCGCCGGGGTCGTTGTCGATGGCGAGGATATCCGTCGCGCCCATGCGCTCGGCAAGGATGGCCAGCACGCCGGTGCCGCAGCCCAGGTCGCATACGCGCTTGCCTTCCCAATCCAGCGGAAGCATGGCCTGCACCATCATGCGCGTGGTGGCATGGTGCCCCGTGCCGAAGGCCATGCGCGGGGTGATGATCAGCTCATGGGCGAATCCGGGCTTGCTCTCGTGGAAATCGGCTCTGATCCGCACCGCGCCATCGACCTCCACGGGTTGGAAGCTGCTCTCCCACTCCGCGTTCCAATTGCGGTCGGCGATCTCCACGGCCTCGTAGCTCACCACCACGTGCGGGTCGCGCAATGTGAGTAATCCGCTCAACGCGCCTTCATCGTACCGATCACTGCGGATGTAGGCCTTCAGTTCGCCGCTACCGCCCTTCCCGTCAGTGAATCCCTCCTCGAAGCTGTCGAAGCCCAGGTCGGCGAGCTCGGCCATGAGCACATCGCGCCAGGGGTCGGGAGGCGAGATCAGGAAGGTGAGTTGGGTGTGGGGCATGAGTGCAGTTGGCAGTTGGCAGTTGGCAGTGGGCAGTGGGCAGTGGGCAGTGGGCAGTGGGCAGTGGGCAGTGGGCAGTGGGCAGTTGGCAGT
>CAZFBP010000423.1:0-2186 GCA_964517255.1 uncultured Chryseobacterium sp. | reverse complement strand
TCTACGGCGACGGTTCGCAGACACGCACCTTCTGCTACATCGATGACAACACCGACGCCTGTCTGGCCGCTTTCCGGCGCGGCGAGGTGCTCAACGACGTGGTGAACATCGGCAGCGATGCGGAGATCACGATCAAGGACCTGGCGCGCCTGATCATCGAGATCACGGGAAGCTCCTCGCGCATCGTGCACCTGCCGCCCCTGGCGGAGGGCGACATGACACGCCGCATGCCCGACATCGCCCGCATGCGCGCGCTCCTGGGCCGTGAGCCGCTGCCGCTGCGCGCAGGCCTCGAGCGCATCTGCGCGCTCGCCGCAGTGGCCAACTGATGCAACTGCACCAACGCTTCGGCGGATAACATGTGCGGCATCGCGGGCATCCACGGGCTCGAGGGGATCGCTGAGCCGGAAGCGCTCGTGAGGCGCATGAACGCCGCGATGGCGCACCGTGGCCCCGATGCCGATGGCGTGCTGCGAAGGGGCAATTCGGTGCTCGGGCACCGGCGCTTGAGCATCATCGACCTCTCGTCCGAGAGCAACCAGCCTTTCCTGAGCGCCGATGGGCGCCTGGCCATCGCCTTCAACGGCGAGATCTACAACTACCGCGAGCTCAAGCGCGAGCTGGATCGGCCATGGCGGACGGGCAGTGATACGGAAGTGCTTCTGGCAGCCTATGAAGCCTGGGGCACCGAGTGCCTGCATCGCCTGCAAGGCATGTTCGCTTTCGTCATCCATGACCGAGGGACCGATGAGCTGTTCATCGCCCGCGATCGCATGGGCATCAAGCCGCTCTACTGGTACCGCGACGACAGGCACGTGCTCTTCGCCAGTGAGCTGCGCGCCTTGCTGGCCACGGGGCTCGTGCCGCGCCGCCTGGATCGCGCCGCTATGGTGGATCACCTGCGCTATCAGACCGTGCATGAGCCGGCCACCATGGTGCAGGACGCGCGCATGCTGGAGGCGGGCCATTGGCTGCGTGTGAGCGATGCGGAGGTGAGCACAGGCCGCTGGTACGACCTCGTGCGCGCCACCAAGCGCGAGGCGGAACAGCTGCCGCTGGACGAGGTGAAGCGCGAAGTGCGCGAACGGCTTGAGCGAGCGGTGACGAAACGGCTCGTGAGCGATGTGCCCTTCGGCGCCTTCCTCAGCGGGGGCATCGATAGCAGCGCCGTGGTGGGCCTGATGGCCGAGCGCATGCAGCAGCCCGTGCATACCTTCTCGGTGGTGTTCGATGAGGAGGCGTACAGCGAGGAACGCTACGCGCGGATCGTCGCGGAGAAGTTCCGGACGGAGCACACCACCATCCGCCTGCAGCCCGCAGACATGTTGCGCTTGCTGCCCGAAGCGCTCGCTGCGATGGATCACCCCAGCGCCGATGGCCCGAACACCTATGTGGTCTCCAAGAAGACCAAGGAGGCAGGCATCACCATGGCGCTCAGCGGGTTGGGCGGCGATGAGGTCTTCGCGGGCTATCCGGTCTTCAAGCGCACCATCGGCTTATGGAACCGCAGGTGGCTCACGCAGTTCCCGCGCGAGCTGCGTGGCCTGTCCGCCCGGATCATCGCCGCTGCGAAGCCGGGCATCGCCGCGGACAAGCTCGGCGAGCTGCTGCGCCTGCCTTCCTTCTCTGTCGATGACACCTATCCTGTATCACGATTGACCTTCAGCGACCGTGAACTGGTCCGCATCATCGCCATGGAGCGACTACCCATGAACCGCGTGAGCGAGGCCATGCACGGGCTGATCCGCACCGATGGCGGTCATGCGCTGCCCTTGCTCGGACAAGTGAGCCTGGGCGAGATCAGCACCTACATGCGCAATGTGCTGCTGCGCGATGCCGACCAGATGAGCATGGCCCATGCGCTGGAAGTGCGCGTGCCCTTCCTCGACCACGACCTGGTGGAATTCGTGCTGGGCGTGAGCGATGCCGTGAAGTACCCCCACAGCCCGAAGCGCTTGCTGGTGGAATCGCTCGGCGACCTACTCCCACGCGAGATCGTGGACCGACCGAAGATGGGCTTCACCCTGCCATGGGAGCTCTGGATGCGAAATGAGTTGAAGGGTTTCTGCGAAGAGCGGATCACCAAGCTGCAGCAGCGCGAGGCCTTCCGGCCCCACGCGCTCCTTGTCCTATGGCGGCGCTTCCTCGCCGGCGATCCGCGCGTGAATTGGTCGCGGCTCTGGTCG
>CAZFBP010000422.1:1832-2202 GCA_964517255.1 uncultured Chryseobacterium sp. | reverse complement strand
GCGATCAGTGACCTCCTTCTCGGCGGCATCGAACTCCGGACGCTTCGTGTCGATGGGCCCGGTGCGGATGTCATCGGCGAGGTAATCACCCACGGTGTAGGGGATCACGAAGTAGCCATCGGCCAGACCTTGCATCAACGCTGATGCACCCAACCGGTTCGCGCCGTGATCACTGAAGTTCGCTTCGCCCAGCGCGAAGAGGCCGGGGACGGTGGTCTGCAGGTTGTAATCGACCCATAGGCCGCCCATGGTGTAGTGTACGGCCGGGTAGATCTTCATCGCGTGGTCGTAGGGATTCTCGCCGACGATGTTCTCATACATGTCGAAGAGGTTGCCGTACTTCTCGCTCACCACGGCACGGCCGAGCTCG
>CAZFBP010000422.1:0-1822 GCA_964517255.1 uncultured Chryseobacterium sp. | reverse complement strand
GCTTGCCGTAGCGTTCGATCGCCGCGCTGAAATCCAGGTACACGGCCTCCCCGGTCTTGTTCACGCCGAAGCCCGCATCGCACCGCTCCTTCGCGGCGCGGCTGGCCACATCGCGTGGCACCAGGTTGCCGAAGGCCGGGTAGCGGCGCTCCAGGTAGTAATCGCGATCGGCTTCCGGGATGTCGCTGCCTTTCTTCCTGCCATCGCGTATCGCTTTCGCATCCTCGAGGTTCTTCGGCACCCAGATGCGGCCATCGTTGCGCAATGATTCGCTCATCAGCGTGAGCTTGCTCTGGTGCGTGCCGCTCACCGGGATGCAGGTCGGGTGGATCTGCGTGTAGCACGGGTTGCCGAAGTAGGCGCCGCGCTTGTGCGCCTTCCAGGCAGCGGTGACGTTGCTGCCCATGGCGTTCGTGCTCAGGAAGAACACGTTGCCGTAGCCGCCGGTGCAGAGCAGCACGGCGTGCGCGCCATGCCGCTCGATCTCTCCGGTGATCAAGTTGCGGGCGATGATGCCGCGTGCCTTGCCGTCCACGATGACGACATCAAGCATCTCGTGGCGATCGAACATCTGCACAGCGCCTTTGCCCACCTGGCGCATCAACGCGCTGTAAGCGCCCAGCAGCAGTTGCTGGCCAGTCTGCCCGCGCGCATAGAACGTGCGGCTCACCTGCACGCCACCGAAGCTTCGGTTATCGAGCAGTCCTCCGTAGTCGCGGGCAAAGGGCACGCCTTGCGCCACGCACTGGTCGATGATGTTCGCGCTCACTTCCGCGAGCCGGTACACATTGGCCTCACGGGCACGGTAGTCGCCGCCCTTCACGGTGTCATAGAACAGGCGGTAGGTGCTGTCACCGTCGTTCTGGTAGTTCTTCGCGGCGTTGATGCCACCCTGCGCGGCGATGCTGTGCGCGCGACGGGCGCTGTCCTGGAAGCAGAAGGCCTTCACGTTGTAGCCCATCTCGGCCAACGATGCGGCGGCAGCGCCACCGGCGAGCCCCGTGCCCACCACGATCACGTCGATGCGGCGCTTGTTGGCCGGCGCCACGATGCGCATGTGGCCCTTGTGGTAGGTCCACTTCTTGTCGATGGGGCCGGGAGGGATCTTGCTGTCTAATGCCATGTTCAGCGGTGGGTTGGGGGTTGCGGGTTGGCAATGGTTGAGGGTCGGGGCCAACCCCCGACTTCATCAACGTTCAACCTGCAACCAACGAGTGCCATGTGCGAGCGGCGCGCTAGCGGTTAACGAACATCCAAACCGGTATCAGCGCGAAGAGGATCGGGACCACCACGCCGAAGAAGACACCGACGCTCTTGATGATGGGCGTATAGCGCGGGTGGTTGAGGCCAAGGCTCTGGAAGCTGCTCTGGAAGCCATGGAGCAGGTGGAAGGCCAGAACCGCCATCATCACCACATACAAGGCCACGTACCAGAGCTGGTTGAATGCGGCCGCGACCACTGTGTAGAGGTCCTTGTTGCCATCGGCATCCGTGCCGATCGGGCCCCAATGCATCTCGTACCAGAAGTGCTTCATGTGCATCACGAGGAACACGAGGATGAGCACGCCGAGCAGCGCCATGGTGCTGCTGGCCCAGGAGCGGTTCGCCGCGGCATTCTCCTTCACGTAGCGTGCGGGCCTCGCTGCCCTGTTCTGGCGAGCCAGCAGGATGCCATCGAAGGCGTGGAAGAGGATGCTGAAGTAGAGCAGGTAGCTCACGGCCTTCACCAGCGGGAAGGAGGTCATGAACTTGGCGTAGGCGTTGAACTTCAACTGGCCCTCAGGGCTCATGTCGAGCAGCTGCAGGTTGCCCGCCAAGTGGG
>CAZFBP010000421.1:0-2230 GCA_964517255.1 uncultured Chryseobacterium sp. | reverse complement strand
CTTCCAGAGCCACAACACGGCCAACGGCCTGGCCAATAACGCCATCCGCGCCTGCCACTTCAAGGTCAACGGGTGGAGCGGGAACGCCTTGCAGCAGAACGTGTTCTACAACGTGAAGGTGCGTAGCCGTGTGGCCGGCACCTACGCGCAATGGGGGCAAGCCAGCCGCTTCCGGGTGAGCAATACCGGGGCCGCCTGCCCGCGCACCAAGCTCATGGACATCCCGTACAACCAGTACCTGAGCTGCGGACAGACACGTCCCATCGACGCCAACGCGCTGGTGCATGCCGTCCCCGTGAAGAAGATGAAATCGAATTGCACCTACCTGAACGCGAACCGCTACCAGTTCCGTTTCCGCATCCCCGCTGAAAGCGTGACGATCACCAAGACCAGCGCCACCAACGAGTACTGGGTGAACACCATCGGCCTGGCCTGCGGCAAGACCTACGAGGTGGATGTGCGCGCCAGCTTCAACAACGGGAGCAGCTGGTGCTACAGCAGCGATCCTTACGGCCCTGTTTGCACGCTCTCCACTGCGGCCTGCAGCTTCGGCATGGCGCAGGAAGGCACCAGCGGCAGCGCCGATGAGGCCCGCGTGGCGCTCTACCCCAACCCCAACCGCGGCGACCAGGTGCGCTTGAGCCTGAACAGCGTGGAGGAAGGCGTGGAGACCGTGAGCGTGGACATCTACGACGCCCAGGGCGTGCGCGTGGCCAGCCGCGCCATCGCGGTGCAGGACGGCTTCGTGAACACCGACCTGGAGCTCAACGGCGCCCTCTCCAACGGCCTCTACATGGTGAACATCACCGCCGGATCCGTGAACCACAACGAACGGCTGGTGATCCAGAAGTAATCAACGGGCCAAGACCGGAATGAACCTTAGCGCGGCCCCCGTTCCCAGAAGGAGCGGGGGCCGCTGCGTTCGGTTGCGAGGGTTGCCTCCGGTGGAGAAAATTATTTTCGTTGCATGCAATAATCCCATGTATCAACTTAGCCTCCGAGAAGATGTTCACACCGGCATGTGAATGCCCTGAAACGTGCGCCCATGACGAGAACCCAACGCCTCTCCTCCTCAATTCTCCGCTTGGCAGCCGTGATCGGCCTGCCGCTCCTGCTGGCCACCACGGCCGCAGCGCAAGCGAGTACCGACGCACCGGCCAAGGAACAAGCCGTGGCCCCTGCTGATGCCCCTTCGCCAGCGGCCCATGAGGAGCGCACCGATGCGCCCACCTTGAACCGGGACGTGAAGCAGGACCTCTCCGGAACACCGTCATCCCCCGAAGGTCAAGCCCGCAAGGAAGAGCCCCTCAAGGAGGAGCTCGGCCCCGCGATGCTTCAGCCATACGTGGAACCCGAACCACCCGCAACACCACAACCCTGAACCTGGCCAGAACCCTCCCCTCCTCGAAACGCCCTGACGAAAACCAAAACCCTAGCAGATCATGAACTCTCACAACCCACGCCCAGCATGGCGCACATGGCTTACACGCCTGCCCATTCTGGCCTACCTCGCCTACACGGTCGGCATAGCTGGCGCGCAGACCATCACCGTCGGCACAGGCACGCTCACGGCTACTGGAGGCACGAACGGCAACCCGATCTACCGGTCGAGCACTACGAGCACATTCCATTTCTCGAAGAGCGTGCATCTGTACAAGGCCAGCGACCTGGTGGGCATGACGGGCGGCTCCACCATCACGCAATTCGGTTGGTACAAGACCGACGTGAACACGCTGGCGGGCGCGAATACATGCACCTTCAACATCTACATGAAGAACTCGGCCGCCGCCACCTTGGCCAGCGGCACGGCATGGTCAACCATGACGAGCGGCGCTACCTTGGTGTATTCGGGCACCGCGCCTCCTGCGGCCGCCATCGGCTACTGGGACCTTACCCTGACCACGCCCTTCCTTTACACCGGCGGTTCGCTGGAGGTCTATGCTGACTGGGTGCTCACGCCCGTGGCCTCCCCGTACTCCACCGGCGCAATCGGCTGGCAATACAGCAGTGCCACCGCGCAGGCCATGGGCACATCCTCCGGATCTGCGATTCCTGGAACGCAAACCACCTACACGGTGCAAGCACGCATGTACAACGCGCGCATCACCTTCTCCAGTTCGCCTTGCGCCGGCACGCCCACGCCCGGGAACACCACCGGCCCGGCCTCGGTGTGCCCCGGCGCGGCCTTCTCCTTGGGCCTGCAGAATCCCACCATTGGCAGCGGCGTCGC
>CAZFBP010000420.1:501-2232 GCA_964517255.1 uncultured Chryseobacterium sp. | reverse complement strand
GACAGCGACCGCCGCCTGAAGGCCATGCTGCACTGGGACGTGAACAACGGCATCGCCCGCCGCGCCTGGGCCCGCAACCCGAACGCGGTGTGGAGCATCGAACAGGAGATGAAGCGCACGCCGTTGCTGAAGGTGACCTTGCCGAACGAGGCCGAGGATGAAGTGATCAACCAAGCGCTGCGATGAACCTGGAGGAACTGAACGCCTGGGCGCGGCCCGATGTGCTGCGCGCCGTGATCGAGATCCCCGCCGGCACGGTGGAGAAGCGCCAGTACGACATCGCCAGCAACAGCTTCCCCATCGACCTGCGCCGCGGGAAGCCGCGCCGCATCGCCTTCCTGCCCTACCCGGCCAACTACGGCTTCATCCCCGGCACGCGCATGGACAAGGCCCAGGGCGGCGACGGCGACGCCGTGGACGTCTTCGTGCTCTGCGGATCCGTGCCCAGCGGCACGGTGATGGAGGTGGAGGTGATCGGCGTGATCGAGCTGCTCGATGCCGGTGAACGCGACGACAAGCTGGTGGCCTTGCCGCTGGACCCCGCGCTGCGCACCGTGGAAGCCGACGACATCCATGAGCTGCCCGCCGCCGCGCGCGACATCCTCGTCACCTGGCTGCTGAACTACGACCCGGAGGACGGCGCGCAGCTGGTGGGCGTGAAGGGCCGCGACGAGGCGATCGCCACGGTGAGGCGCTGGCAGCTATCGTGAGCCGGGCCGGAAACAGCGAAGGACGATCGGTGCGGCACCGGGGGCGGTCAGGCGCAGGAGGTACATGCCGCACGCCGCTGGTCCGTCCGCGATCCGGCGTGCGGGACCCAGGCCCTCCAGTTCCATCGGGCATGCACGGCCGTACGGGTCGATGAGCTCCGCGTGCAACGGTCCCGCCGGCAGCCCTACGAGCCAGCGCCCATCCTCCGCGAACCGCACCTGCGACAGGCCCGCATCGCCCGCAACACCGATGCCCACCGTGCAGCTGCCCGCAGGGCACACGAGCACGCCAGGGTCCACCGTTCCGGTGTTGAGGTCGAGGTACGGCCATACCGGCGTGGTGGGCGTGGCGTCGCAGAGGATCAGGCCGGGGTGCAGCAGGCCGAGGTTCTCCGAACTGTCCGCTATGCACAGCGTACCCGGCCCCGCCGCCCATCCGGCATTGCGGAAGTGGCGCGTGTGGATGCTCCCTCCTGCGGTGAAGAAGGTGAGGTGCGGGATGGGCACCTCGGCATCGTCGAGCCGCAACCAGCCGTCCACTTGTACGTGTGCGTCCCACACATTGAGCCCCCAACGAATGTCCGCGTCCCCCAGGATGTGTGTTTCCACGGCGCCGGTGGCCGCGTTGAAGTTGCCTGCACTGCGCACAGCCAGGTGTTCGAGCACCCGGCAAGTGCCCACGTTGTGGAAGAGCCCTGTGCTGTCCACCACCAGCTCGTAGCTCACGAAGAGCCCTTCGTTCCATACCAGGCTGTCGCGCACCCAGGTGACGCGACTGCTGACGGTGGCCTCGTTGTGGAACGAGCAATGATCGAACACCAGGGAGTCGACGGCGGTGATGACGCCTGTATTGCGGCCCGCCCGACGCATGGCAAGGCGTGTGGTGGCGATGCTGCCCGTGTTCACCAGCGAGTCCGTCCACGCCGCGCCGTCCAACAGCACCATGCGGTACAGCGAGACCGAACCGGCGTTGGTGAAGGGTGCATTGCTCCACAGGCTGCCGGTGCCGCCGCCGACCAGG
>CAZFBP010000420.1:0-491 GCA_964517255.1 uncultured Chryseobacterium sp. | reverse complement strand
CAGGGCGCCGGTGGCCGTGATGCGCAGGGCCCCGCCCACATGCACCAGATCGGTCGTCAGGCCCACCTGGTGCTGGACCACCACGGTATCACCGTTCTGCGGAAGGCAGCCGCAGTCCCAGGTGGAAGGGGCCGACCAGGGCCCGGCCGCTGCGGAGGACACCGTGGCCTGGGCGCTCATTCCAGGGGCCAGGAGCAGGAGGAACCACAGGAACGGCACCCGCATGGAACCAAGGTAGCGGATCCCGCGTCCGGTCCGGGCCGACCGCAGGAACTAACTTCACCACCCAACCCGGCCCCTTCGTCCTGCGTGTATGGGATCGAACACCTGAAACAGCATCACCATGAGATCGACCCTTAGGAACCTTGGTACAGGGCTTTTGTCCGCCCTTGCCTTCGCCGCAGCGGCACAGCAACCCTACGCCTGGCATATCTCGGGCACCATCACCGGCTGTACGCCGGGGCAGGTCGTGACCGTACAGACGGTGCAAG
>CAZFBP010000419.1:0-2237 GCA_964517255.1 uncultured Chryseobacterium sp. | reverse complement strand
CGGCGGCACCGTTCCCGACAACGGCTCCATCGGACAGTACGGCCACTACCTGGCGCGCTTCGACAGCAGCAACGCCTTGCTCGATATCGAGACCTCGCGCTTCACCTATCCGCGCGGCGTGGGCGGCGTCGGGCTCGATGAAGGCGGCAACATCTACATCGGCGGCTACTTCCAGGATTCGCTTTCCTTCCCGGGCCTGCCCGTGATGGACTTGGCCAATGCCAGCAACGGCGTCATGTTCCTGGCGCGCAGCGGCGATTTCAACACCGGCACCCTGGCGCGCACGGGAACGGGTCACGCCATCGCGTTCCCGGTACCGACCCTGGGAGGCTTCACGATCGCATCCGACCAGGAGTTCGACGCGATCGTGATCAGCGACGCGCTGGGCCGCGAGGTGCAAATCGTGAAGCTCCGTCCCGCACGGTCGCATGCTATGGCGGTGACCGCGAAAGGCCCGTTGCAATACAGCCTGTTGCGCAATGGCCGTATGGTCGGCCAAGGAAGTATCCTCGCCATCACGCAGGAGTGAGCAGGAGCCTTGGCGGCTGCTGCCCCGTCCGGTCCCGCTCTCGGCATGGGCCATCGATGAGCCCCTCGCTCGCCTCATCGCGCGAGGACGGGCATCAGCCGATACCGGTCAAAGCTCCCCCGCCTCCGCGATCAGCTCCGCCACGTCCTTCACCGCCACTTCGCCCTCCTTGTTGAAGTGCTTCACGCCGTCGGTGAGCATGGTGTTGCAGAAGGGGCATCCGGCGGCGATGATGTCCGGCTTCGCGCCCAGCGCTTCCTCGCTCCGCTCCAGGTTCACGTCGCGCGCGCCCGGTTCCGACTCCTTGAACATCTGAGCGCCGCCCGCGCCGCAGCACAGGCCGTCCTGCCTGCTGCGCTTCAGCTCCACCAGCGCGGCATCGAGCTTCAGCAGCACCTCGCGCGGCGCTTCGTACTCGCCGTTGCCGCGCCCCAGATAGCACGGATCGTGGAAGATGATGCGCTTGCCGGCGAAGTCACCGCCCTGCACGGTGATGCGGCCTTCCTTCAGCAGCGCGTTGATGAACTGGGTGTGGTGCAGCACCTCATAGCTGCCGCCCAGCGCGGGGTACTCGTTCTTCAGCGTGTTGAAGCAGTGCGGGCAGGCGGTGACGATGCGCTTCACGCCATAGCCATTGAGCACGGTGACGTTCCGCAGCGCCTGCATCTGGAAGAGGAACTCGTTGCCGGCGCGGCGCGCTGGATCGCCAGTGCAGGACTCTTCCTGCCCGAGCACCGCGAACTTCACCTTGGCGGCGTTCAGGATGCGCACGAAGGCCTTGGTGATCTTCCGCGCCCGGTCGTCGAACGATCCGGCGCAGCCCACCCAGAACAGCACTTCGGGCACTTCGCCGGTGGCGGCGAATGAAGACATCGTGGGGACGTGCGTGCTCATTGGAAATGATGAATGAAGAATGAAGGATGAAAAATGAAAAATGCTCGAGCACGGACACTCGTCCAGGCCTCGCGGCAGCTCCTCGTTCTACACTCTGCATTTTTCATTCTGTCCTCCGCCTCGTCTAGTCCTGGCCGACCCAATGGCGCGACGCTGCGATCGCATGGGCAAGGGCCGTCATGATTCCTGCGTCCATTCCATCCGCCTATCCTGCCCGAATGCCCAGGGCGCGCCATTGTTCTCCACGTTGTTGAACATGCTGGTGAGGGCCGGGCGCGTGCTGCTCTCCTCCATCACCTTGAAGCGGCGCATCTCCATGATGATGTTCACCGGATCGATGTTCACCGGGCAGGCCTGCGTGCAGGCGTTGCAGGTGGTGCAGGCCCACAGCTCTTCTTCGGTGATGCGCGTGTGCAGGCTCTTGCCATCGTCCTCCCACTTCCCTTTCGCGTCGATCACCTGGCCCACTTCCTCCAGCCGGTCGCGGGTGTCCATCATGATCTTGCGCGGACTGAGCAACTTGCCAGTGAGGTTGGCGGGGCATTCGCTGGTGCAGCGGCCGCACTCGGTGCAGCTGTACGCGTCCAGGAGGCTCTTCCAGCTCAGGTCGAAGACGTCCTTCGCACCGAAGCGCTCGGTCATCTCCACGCCGGCCACCACGCGCGGTCGCGCGGGCTCCGGCGGCGGCACGCTGGGATCGATCATGCTCCTCACCTCGCCGGTGATGCGCGGCATGTTGGCGAGCTCCGTTCTCGGTGCGAGCTTGCTGTACCACACATTGGGGAATGCCAGCAGGATGTGGAGGTGCTTGCTC
>CAZFBP010000418.1:0-2262 GCA_964517255.1 uncultured Chryseobacterium sp. | reverse complement strand
TCGCCTCGCTATGGTGACGCGTCGCCTCGCTATGGTGACGCGTCGCCTCGCTATGGTGAGACGAGGCCCTCGTGACACGGGCGCGTCCATTGCGCGCGTGCGAGCGGTCGCCGCTTGCGCGCCGGAGATCCGCATCCGCCTTCTTCAGAAGCCTTGCATGCCAAGGGTTTCCGAAGCGCTGCGGCAGCGAACGCTGCCAGGCTGAGGGCAGCGATTGTTCCACGTGCCGGCATACGAAGCGGCGCGCGGCAGCGCTTCCTCATCAAGCAATCGTTGGTCCACGCACGGCCCCGTACCATGGCAACCCTGCTGTATATCGTGAAGCTCGCACTCAGCGGACTGAGCCCCGCCGCGCTCGTGGAGCGCGCCCGTGCCATCATCGCGGCGCTCACGGGCAACGCCGATTTCCCCACGCCAACCCCCACGCTGGCCGCGGTGGGCGCCGCCGCCGATGCGGTGGAGGCGGCCGACACCGCCGTGCTGAACAACGGCGGCAAGCAGGACTACCTGGCGCGCAACCTGCGCGTGCAGGAGCTGCGCGACCTGCTCGTGCTGTTGGGCGCTTACGTGCAGGTGACCAGCGGCGGCGACCCGGAGAAGATCCTGAGCGCGGGCTACCCGTACCGCAAAGCACCGGAGCCCGTGGGCCCGCTGCCCGCGCCGGGCAACTTGCGCGTAGAGGTGAACAAGCTGGCCGGCCAGCTGGACCTGGCCTGGGACCGTGTGGTGGGCCGCATGTTCTACGAGGCGCAATTCAACGCCGCCGACCCCGCCGTGGAGGCCGACTGGCAGTCGCTGGTGAACCAGAGCGACAACACCTACAGCGCCACCGGGCTCACCGGCAACAAGCTCTACTACTTCAGGGTGCGCGCGGTGGGCGCCGCTGGCGCCGGGCCCTGGAGCGACCCGGCCTCCGAGAGGCCGCGCTAGCCGTGCCTGCGTCATGGGGACCCTGCCGTTGCTCAAGCGGCGGGGTCCGTACGTACTAGCGGGCCGCGCGCTGCGTATTGCAGGATGATCAATGGCCATGGGAACCAGGAGCCGCCCGAACGCACCGCCCGATGCGCGCCGCCTGCTGCGCCGCCTGCGCGCGCTCTCGGCCCAATTGGAAGCCGCGCTGCTGAGCGCGCGCACGATGACGCTGTCCGAATCGCCACCTACGCGGTTGAGCGAGATCACGCCGCAGGAGTACGAGGTGTGGCGCCGCATCGCGCACAAGGATGAGGAGAAGCGCGAGGCCATCGCCGGCCGCATGCGCATGAGCAAGCGCAACTTCGACAAGCTCGCAGCCAGCTTGTATGCCAAGCTGGGGGTGAAGACGCTGGGTGGCGCGGTGCGGCTGTGGGTGCTGTTCGGGGAAGGCGGGCGCTAGGGGGGAGGCTCAGCGCAGCGAATCGGCCTTGATGCGTAGCAGGCGCCGCAGCAGGCGGCGGGCAGCTGCGCGGCTTGGAATGTGAGCAAGGTGCCCTGGGCGCACTGTTCGGCACGGGCACGCTGCTCAGTCACAAGGCCGGCCTTCTTCAAGGCCGCCACGCCCTTCGCATGGCACACGATCTTCAGCGGCAGTTCGCCTTGCTGCGGGAGAGCATGGAAGAGCCGCCGTGCCGAGCGCGTTCGTGAGGTGCCGGCCCGAGGGGGCGCTGAATTTCCACCTCGGCCGGGTGCGTGGCATGTGCAGCAAGGCCTGGTGCACCGTGGCTCACGGTTCGCCGACCCGCGTTGCGAGCAGGGTCATGCTCGGGGCCTTGGAGCCGGAGGCGAAGGCGGACGCGGGCCTGGCGTAAAGCTATGCGCGGCACGCGCGCCGCAGCCCCGCGCGCGGCACGCGGGCGCTCGTTGGGCCGCCTCGTTCGGCGCGCGCAACCTCCGCGATCCTGTACCGTAGGGCAAAGCAGCCCGGCACCATGCGTTCCGCACTGCTCACCTCCTTCTTCTTGACCTGCGTGGCGCATGGCCAGGACCTGCGCCCGCTCACGCGCGTGGGCCCCAAGAGCACATTGGTGGTGGCCGAAGCGCAGGAGCTCTTCCCCGCCATTGAACGTGGTGAGCGTGTGTACACGGCGGTGCTGCGCGGAGCGGTGCGGCACGATACCGTGCAGCGCTATGTGCGGTGCGCGCCGGTGATCGGAACAGCCGCCTGTCAACTGCACCTGGCGGCGAAGCTGGACCGCCCTGTGGTACCCGGCACGGTGTACCTGCCCGGCACAGTGAGCGACCTCAGGCCCTTCATGCCGGAGAAGCGCCGCATCTACTTCTGGGGCA
>CAZFBP010000417.1:0-2272 GCA_964517255.1 uncultured Chryseobacterium sp. | reverse complement strand
GCACTGGCTTCATCATCGGTATGACCGTGAACCTGCGGTTCAGCGCAGGCAGCACGACGATGATCTACAATGGCACAGGTGCCGCCAGCATCTTCAATGTCACGATCAACGCCGGGGCAACCGTCGCTTTGGTCGGCGCGGCCGGTACCGGAAACGTTTCCATAGATGGCCTTAATGGAGCCGACGCGCTGCAGCTGGGCGGCTCCATAACGGTAAATGGCTCGCTGCTGATCCCCGGGATCCTCTACGCCAGCACGAACAATACGAGCACCACCTACGAATGCCGCATCACCATCGGCACGGGCGGGTACGTGCGCGCCTCACAGATCTACGCCTTGAATTCCGGGGCCGCTTGGAATCGATTCGTCGTTAACGCGGGGGCCACGCTGGAGATCACCGGCACGCCCACGGCATGGCCGGCTTATGGCACCACGAACAACCAGTACCTCTTCGACGCGGCGAGCCTGACGATCTACTCCGCCCCCGGCGTGCAAGACATCCGCAATGTGACCGGCGGCTACGGGCACCTGCGCATCACGGGCACGGGGGTAAAGGCCGTTGCCGGCACCCTGCTGGTGAAGGGCAACCTCGACATCCTGAACGCGACCGGCACGCCGGAGCTCGATGTCACCGTCTCGAATTTCCAGCTCACCGTGAACGGGAACTGGAGCAACTACGGAACCCTCGGATTCAACGAACGCACCGGACTCGTGCAGTTCAGCGGCACCACGAGCACCCAATTCCTCACCACCCCCGGCGGCGAGGACTTCTTCAATTGGCGCATCGCCAAGACGGCCGCGCAGCCCTTGGTGATGCTGAACTCCGAGGTGCGCGTGGCGAACACGCTCAACCTGAACACCACGGCGGCCATCCTCGACCTCAACGGCAACAGGCTCTGGATGCAGAACCCCGCTGCGGCCGCCATCGCCAGCAACAGCACCTTCGGCACCACGCGGCACATCCGCAGCGAGCGCACCGATAACATGAGCCGCGTCCGCTGGGACATCGGCACCACAACGGGCGCGCACCTGGTCCCCTTCGGCACCGCCACCGCATACATCCCATTCACCTTCAACCTGCTCAGCGGTGATGCCGGCAGCGTGACCATGGCCACCTACGGCACGCCGCCGAACAACATGCCGCTGCCCGTGACCCCGACGTTGGTAACCGCGCTGCCCAGCGGCTACGGGCTGCTGCCTGATAACGCCGAGGCCACCGTTGACCGTTTCTGGCAGGTTGACGTGACCGGCACTCCGAATACGCTGCTCACCTTCTCGTACATGGCGAGCGAGTTGCTGGCCGCGCCTTTGAACGACCCCTTCAGCCTGCGCGCGCAGCGCTACAACAGCGCGGTGCCGTACTGGGAGGACCAGCTCGAATCGGTGGGCAATGGGAGCTACTTCGCCACGGCCAACAACGTGAGCGCGTTCGGCCCGTTCACCCTCACCCACCTCCTGAGCCCGCTGCCGGTGGAGCTACTGCGTTTCGATGCGCAGCCCGATGGCGGCACCGTGAAACTCGATTGGAGCACGGCTTCCGAGACCAACAATGCACTCTTCGTTGTGATGAGGAGTCGCGATGGCATCGCCTTCGAGGACCTTGTCTCCTTGCCCGGCTCTGGAACCAGCTTGGCACAGATCGATTACCGCACCTACGATCGCAACCCATTGCCCGGCTTGAGCTATTACAAGCTGCGCCAAATCGACACGGATGGAAGCTGGCACGACAGCCATGCCGTGCCGGTGTATTTCGGCTCGGGCCTGAGCGGGCCGGTGCTTTACCCCAACCCGGTGACCGAGGTGGCCTACCTGCACGGGCTTCCCTCAGGCCTGGTGGACATGCAATTGACCGACGCCGCCGGCCGCCTTGTGGCCACCGCGCGCAAGACCGGTGATGCGGACCGCTTCGAGTGGCCTCTGGGCCATCTGCCTTCCGGCGCGTACACGCTCACGCTGATCGACGCCTCCGGTTCGCGTGGCCTGCGCCTGATGCGCCCGTAACACGGGCCGTTCACGCTCTTTTTTTTTCAACAGCCTGACGCAGCGGCATTGCCAGGCGCAGGATTCATCGCACCTTCGGATCCCCTTTACCGGCAGGTAACATGGCCGGCTGTTCTTCGCCCCGAAAACCAACGCCCCGACCGATGCGCATCACATTGCCCCTCCGAACACGATTCACGACGCTCCTCGCAGCAAGTCTGCTCTTGCTCGCCGCGCGAGCCCAATACAGCTACACCACGCTCGGCTCGCCGTACACGCAGGATTTCAGCGCG
>CAZFBP010000416.1:1820-2292 GCA_964517255.1 uncultured Chryseobacterium sp. | reverse complement strand
TCGGAACCGAACTTGCTGAAGGCCTCCAGCTCGCGGTATTGCGCCTGGTCGAGCTTCAGGGTGCCGGCCACTTTCTTCATGCTCTTGATCTGCGCGTTGCCGCCCACGCGGCTCACGCTGATGCCCACGTTGATGGCGGGGCGCACACCGCTCAGGAACAGGTTGCTCTCCAGGAAGATCTGCCCGTCGGTGATGGAGATCACGTTGGTGGGGATGTAGGCGGAAACGTCCCCGGCCTGCGTTTCAATGATCGGGAGCGCGGTAAGCGAACCGCCACCTTTCACCATGCCCTTCAGCGAGTCGGGCTGGTCGTTCATTTGCGAGGCGATGGTGTCGTCGTCGATGATCTTGGCGGCACGTTCCAGCAGGCGGCTGTGCAGGTAGAACACGTCGCCGGGATAGGCCTCGCGTCCGGGAGGGCGGCGCAGGAGCAGGGACACCTCGCGGTAGGCAACGGCCTGTTTGGAAAGGT
>CAZFBP010000416.1:0-1810 GCA_964517255.1 uncultured Chryseobacterium sp. | reverse complement strand
CGGAAGAATTCGCCGATGGCCGCACCGGTGAAGGGTGCGAAGAACTGCATCGGGGCGGGGTCGCTGGCATTGGCCGCCACCACGGTGGTGTAGGCCATGGCACCGTTCTCCTCCAGCACCTTCACGGTGCCCGCCACGGTGGATCCCTTCTGGCCGATGGCCACATAGATGCAGTACACCGGCTCGCCGGCCTCGTAGAACTCCTTCTGGTTGATGATGGTATCGATGGCCACGGTGCTCTTTCCGGTCTGGCGGTCGCCGATGATGAGCTCGCGCTGGCCGCGGCCAATGGGGATCATGGCATCGATGGCCTTGATGCCCGTCTGCAGCGGCTCCTTCACCGGTTGGCGGTAGATGACGCCCGGTGCCTTGCGCTCGATGGGCATCTCGTAGGTCTTGCCTTCGATGGGGCCCTTGCCGTCGATGGGCTCGCCGAGGGTGTCCACCACGCGGCCCACGATGCCCTCGCCCACGTTCACGCTGGCGATGCGCTTGGTGCGCTTCACCGTGTCGCCTTCCTTGATGCCCACGCTGGGACCGAGGAGCACCACGCCCACGTTGTCCTCCTCGAGGTTGAGCACGATGCCGCGCAATCCGCTGGGGAACTCCACCAGCTCACCACTCTGTACGCTGTTGAGGCCGTAGATGCGGGCGATGCCGTCGCCGATCTGCAGCACGGTACCGACCTCCTCGAGCTCGGCCTCCGTACGGAGCCCGGCGAGTTCTTCCTTCAGGATCGCCGACACTTCGGCGGGATTGATCTGTGCCATGTGGATCTCTTTTTAGATCTCGGGGATGTAGGGGTTCTCTGAAAACTTGCGGCGCAGGTCGCTGAGGCGGCGGCTCACGCTGGCATCGACCTGTTCGTCGCCGATACGGACCACCACGCCTCCAATGAGCGAGGGGTCCACTGATTCCTTGAGCAGGATCGATTTTCCGGGATGGCGTTCCTCGGCCATCTTCTTCACTTGTGCCCGGGCCTCATCGCCAAGCGGCACCGCACTGCGCACTTCCGCCATCAGGATGTCGTGCTCCATGCGGTACACGTTCTGGAATCCCTCGGCGATCTGCGGCAGGATCCCTTCGCGGCCCTTGCGCACCAGGATCGCGATGAAGCGTTCGGTCATGTGGCCGATGTTCCCGCCGAAGACCCGGCCGAGTACCTTGTTCTTCATATCGGCCTTGATCACCGGGCTCCTGAGCATTATGCGCAGGTCGATGTTCTCCGCGCAGGTGGAGGCCACCAACAGCATATCCTCCCGCACGGCCTCCATCACGCCCTTTTCCCGGGCAAGCTGCATCAGCGAGCGGGCATAGCGGTATGCGACGGGGGAAACGTTCATGACAGGTGGACGTCGCTTTCCTTGAGCACCTTCTCCAGTAGCGCCTGCTGCGCGGCCTTGTCGCCAAGCTTCTCGCGCAGGATACGCTCGGCCACCACGATGCTGAGCTCGCCCACCTGGTTCTTCATCTCGGTGATGGCGGCGTTCTTCTCGTTGCGGATGTCCTCGCGGGCGCGTGCCAGCATGGCATCGGCCTCGGTCTTTGCGCGGCCCTTGGCCTCGGCGATCTCCTTGTCGCGGATATCACGGGCCTCCCTGAGCATCAGCTCGCGCTCGGTGCGGGCCTCCTGCAACAGGTCCTCGTTCCCGGCCTTCATGGCGGCCACTTCCTCGCGGGCCTTGCGGGCCTCGCCGATGGCGTCCTCGATGGACTGCTCACGCTCGTGCAGGGCACCAAGAATGGGCTTCCAGGCGTACTTGGCCAACAGGAAGAATGCGATCCCGAAGGAAAGGGTCATCCAAAAGAT
>CAZFBP010000415.1:0-2309 GCA_964517255.1 uncultured Chryseobacterium sp. | reverse complement strand
TCGCCGAGGTTGCCGGTGAGGGTGAGCTTGCCTTCGCCCTTGGTGATGCTCGTCTCGATGAAGAGGATGTCGCCGCCGGTGGGCGTCCAGGCCAGGCCAGTCACCACGCCGGCCACCTCGTTGCCTTGGTACTTGTCGCGGGCGTGGCTGGGACCGTAGATCTTCGGCAGGTCCTCGACGGTGATCGTGAGGTTGTGCTTCTGCTTCAGGGCGATCTGCTTGGCGCGGTAGCGCACCAGCTTCGCGATGCGCTTCTCCAGGGTGCGCACGCCGCTCTCGTCGGTGTACTGCTCGATCACGGCCTCGATAAGCCCAGGCGCGAGCTTGAGTTGCTTGGGCTTGATGCCGTTCTCCGTGAATTGCTTGGGGAGCAAATGCCGCTGGGCGATCTCCACTTTCTCCTCCTCGGTGTAGCCGTTCACCTCGATGATCTCCATGCGGTCGCGCAGGGCCGGGTGGATGGTGCTGAGCGAGTTGGCGGTGGCCACGAACATCACGCGGCTCAGGTCGTACTCGATCTCCACGTAGTTGTCGTAGAAGTGGCTGTTCTGCTCGGGATCCAGCACTTCGAGCAGCGCGCTGGCGGGATCGCCATGGAAGTCCTTGCCCACCTTGTCGATCTCATCGAGCACGAAAAGCGGGTTGCTGGTGCCCGATTTCTTCAGGCTCTGGATCAGCCGGCCCGGCATGGCGCCGATGTAGGTCTTGCGGTGGCCGCGGATCTCCGCCTCATCGTGCAGGCCGCCCAGGCTCATGCGCACGTATTTGCGGCCCAGCGCTTCCGCCATGCTCTTGCCGAGGCTGGTCTTGCCCACGCCGGGCGGGCCGTAGAGGCAGATGATGGGCGCCTTCATGTCGCCCTTGAGCTTGAGCACGGCGAGGTGCTCGATGATGCGCTCCTTCACCTTCTCCAGGCCGAAGTGGTCGCGGTCCAGGATCCTCTGCGCGTTCTTCAGGTCGAACTTGTCGTTGCTGTACTCGCCCCAAGGGAGCTCGAGCAGCAGCTGCACGTAGTTGTACTGCACGCTGAACTCGGCGCCGGCGGGGTTCATGCGCTGCAATTTGCCGATCTCCTTCTCGAAGGTCTCGCTCACCTTCTTCGTCCACTTCTTCTTCGCGGCCTTCACGCGCATCTCCTCCAATTCAGTCTCGATGGGGTTGCCGCCGAGCTCATCCTGGATGGTCTTCATCTGCTGGTGCAGGAAGTACTCGCGCTGCTGGCGGTCCACCTCGGTGCGCACCTTGCTCTGGATCTCGTTCTTCATCTGGAGCATCTGCAGCTCCTTGGTGAGGTGCGCCAGCAGCAGCGAGGCGCGCTCGCGCAGGTCGGCCACCTCCAGCATCTTCTGCTTCTCGATCACCTCCGCCTGCATGTTGCTGCTGATGAAGTTGACCAGGAAGCTGGGCGAATCGATGTTCTTGATGGCGAACTGCGCCTCGGTGGGGATGTGCGGGCTCTGCTTGATGATCTCCAGCGAGAGGTCCTTCAAGGAGCTCACCAGCGCATGGAAGCTCTTGTCGTCCTTGGCGGGGCGGATCTCCTCGAACTCCTTGATGTTGGCGGTGAAGTAGGGATCGAGCTTCACCATGTCCAGGATCTCGAAGCGCTTCTTGCCCTGGATGATGGCAGTCGTGCTGCCATCGGGCATGCGCAGCATCCGGATGATCTGCGCCACGGTGCCCACCTTGTTGAGGTCCTCGGGGCGCGGCTCCTCGATCTGGCCGTCCTTCTGGCTCACCACGCCCAGCGTGCGGTTACCGCGGTACACGTCCTGGATCAGGCGGATGCTGCGGTCGCGGCCCACAGTGATGGGGATCACCACGCCCGGGAAGAGCACCGTGTTGCGCAAGGGAAGCAGGGGCAGTTCGGGCGGCGTGCTCTCCGCGTTCATCTGCTCCTCATCCTCGGCGGTGATCAGGGGGATGAGCTCGGTCTCGTTCTCGATGGCCTCGCTGCTGAACATGTCGGGGCCGCTATGGAGGATGTCGTTCATCGACGGATCGGGGTCAGATTGGCAGGAGCAAAAGTACCGCCCGCGCGCCCCGTCGGTCAGACGCGGTTTTCAACAGGCGTTGCCGCGCAGGCCAACCATTATGCCGACACCACGGGAACTGCCAGATGGTCACTCGCCCGTACGCCAGAGCTGATGACTCACCGGGCCCAAGGATTCGGTCCTTGGTCCCGCTTCCCGGTTTGCTCCGGGACAGCAATATCGGCACTGCAACGTAATGGATTCTGTGCTGCATTCGAAGAAGACGGCGCCGCAGGGTCCGCCTCGCCAGCCCGATGGCCTCGCACGGCGAGACCC
>CAZFBP010000414.1:0-2315 GCA_964517255.1 uncultured Chryseobacterium sp. | reverse complement strand
GCGGCGCCAGCACCCTCGGCGCCATCCCCATCTGGTTCGATGAGACCGTGCGCCGCCTCAACGACACCGGCCATGGCCGCTACATGGGCCGCTTCAAGGGCGACGACCGCATCCTGTGCATCACCCGCAGCGGCAACTACCAGCTCTTCCCCTTCGCGCTCGGCACGCACTTTCCCGATGATGCCCTCACCGTGGTGAAATGGAACCCGAAGGATGTGGTGACGGCAGTGTATTGGGAAGGGGAGAAGGAGCAGTTCAATGTGAAGCGCTTCGCCATCGAGCCCGGGCGCGATCCCGTCTGCTTCATCACCGAGCACGACCAGAGCAAGCTCATCGTGCACAGCCTCGTGCCCGAGCCTGTGCTGCACATCGCCTACGACAAGCGCAGCACCACCAAGCCCGACGAGGACGTTGACCTCGCCGCCTTCATCGGCATCAAGGGCGCCAGAGCCCTGGGCAACCGCCTCACTGTGCAGAAGGTGAAGGACCTCACACTGCTCTCACCGGTCTTCATCGCCATGACGCCGGAGCTGGAAGAGACTCAAGGCATGCTCATCACCGAGGACGAGATCGGCAACCTGGACGCGCCGGAGGAAGAAGGCCTGGAAGAGAGCCCCGTGAAGCAACTGAAGCGCGCCAAGAGCACCACCGCCGACGAGATCAGCCCCGAAGACCCGCTCACGGGCTACACGCCGGGCAAGCAGATCGAGTTGGGGCTGGATTGAGTCGGGCACACCCGACCTTCGTCACCACGCGAGCTTCAAGCGTACGCGTAAGCGTGTGACTGGCGCGGCTGGCTCGATTGAAACGAACGCGTATTGGATGAAGAAATGTGTATCCATCAAGGATGCGCATAGATCATCGTAGGCCGGTGCTCCGGCGGTACTCCGCGCACCATGCGCACGCCAGCGCGCGTAGCGGTGTACTTGCGCGATATCATATGCCCATGAGCGGCCAGGTGGCCGACCGGTAATCTCAGATAAGGTTGCAGGGGTAGCAGCCAGCGTTGCAGTTCCAAGCCCACTTCGAGGCAATCGGCCACAATGAGGCCATGGCCCAGCAGCGGCAGGGAGAAGCCGCGCACCCGAGTCCCTTCCTGATAAACGCTGCCAAGAAAGGAATGCTCCCGAAGCAAGCGTTCGCGGTCCTCGCCGGTGGCTTGCTTATCCAAACGAAGCACGGCCAGCATGTGCTCCGGCTCCAGGTTCAGCACCTCATCCTTGGTGGCTTGCAGGAATGTCCCGTGCGCATAGGAGAGCAGCCCGCCATCCACCTGGAAGCCACTGGCGCGGAAGAGGGGTTGGTATGCTTCCGACGCGATGACCAGTTGCCGGGAAGCGCCGTTCGCTTCCATGTGCTTCACCAAGGCGTCGATCAGTCTGGGCGCCACGGTTTCGCGAGGGCTTGCGGGGGCCACGAACACCTCGCGCACCCAGCCGCTGCCGGGGAAGAGCACGCCGCAGGCATAACCGGCCATTTCGCCCTCAGTCTCTGCCTTGTACAACGCGGCGTACGGCGTGAACAAATGCCAGCAGAGCCTGCCGCGCACGCCTTCGTCATCGGGTGCCAACGTGCAAGCCTCTTCCAGGTCGGAATAGCTGAACGGTGTGATCGTTATCTCGTCGGGCATCTTGGTCGAATGGATTTCTACGATACGTGTCTGCCCGGATCCAATACCCGCCCCATATATTCCATGCCACCGATGGCAATCCCGCCAGGCGCACCGGTATCGTGCACGAGGTCCACGACCAGTTCGCCGAGCACGGGATCACATAGGAAAAGGCCACCAGCATGCTTCCAACGCTTGTGGTGTTCCGAGGGGCAGATGAACCAGGTGTATAATTCCTCCGTGGTCTCGGGCCACTCGCGCACGCATTGCGCGAAGGCACCAACCAGCGCGGGCCTTTCGGGGTGCTGCTCCAGGAGCAACGCGATCAGTGCTGTCGGATCGTACGGCCGACCCTCAAGCGGCAAACTGCGCGAGTCAGCGCATAGCCGACTTTCCTCGTGCAGGCCAGCTGAAGGTGAATGGTTGATGTGCATCGTGAGCGCCTTTGTCCTCAATGCCCCAACCCCGGCGTCTGCCTTTTGGCTGACCCGGGGCTGTGGCATCTGAGGAAGGATCACATGGCTTGGGACTAAGCGGCCGTGGCGCTAGCGGCATCGCTGGCCACGCTGTTGCCTACTGTGCCCACCGCTACGATGCGGTAGCTATAGGTCTTGAAGCGCTCGACCACCTCATCGACCAGGCGGTTCTTGCCCGTTTCGGCGATGAGCTCCCAGCCGGTCTCCAGCGTGGGGTCGCCTTCGGTGCG
>CAZFBP010000413.1:769-2320 GCA_964517255.1 uncultured Chryseobacterium sp. | reverse complement strand
CCACTGGGCTTCACCCGGAGGGGCGATCCGCAACGCCTCTCCGAAGTGGTGATCGAACTGAATGAACGCGGCAAGGACGTGCTGTTGGTGTTGATGCATGAACGGCTGCCGGACGGCAACGACCTGCTCGGTGTCTCCGGTGGCTGGCACACGCACCTCGACATCCTGGTGGAGCATTTGAACGGCCGCGAGCACCGGGATCTCGGAGTTCGCATGTGAAGCTGCGCATCGACTACGAATTGCGGCTGAAGGCTGGTGAGCAGGAACATACGGGCCACACCTTCCTTTGTGCCATTGATCCGATCCAACGGAGCGGCTCCGAGAAGCGTGAGCTCGGCGCGGCCCGGTGCTTGTTGTGATGCGCCTTAGGCTCCGCACTGCGCCTTGGCCGCCATCAACGAGGCGGTGCTCCACGCTTTTTCCAACTCGTAACGGTATCTTCATGCCCCCAAGTCAACATCCATGGCCACCCACCCACTCCTCATTGGCATCCTCACGTGCTGTTCTGCGTGGTTCATCCCCACCTTGGCAGTGGCCCAGACCCGATCTCCGGATGCGATCGAGGTGACCTTCACGCCGAGCACCACCGAGGCAGAGCTGTTGTTGATCAAGGACCGTGTGAAGGCGAAGGGACTCGACCTGACCTACACCGACCTTCGTTACGACCAGGGACTCTTGCGGTCATTGGCATTCAAGTTGGTGACGGACCAGGGCGAAGGGACCGCGAAGGGAGAGATCCGTGCGGAAGAACGCTTCGGGTTCTATTACGACCCCACACCACAGGGAGGGGTGAAGCTGATCGTGGGGCCACTTCCCACCTGGTGAATGGAGGCCGAGCCAAGGAGTTCCGACCTCCATCCGGGTTCATTCCGGTTGTTATGGAGCTGATCACATGGCGTGATCTCGAACGAGTGGTACTCTGTGCGGGTACGGTCATCGCCGTGGTCGACCTGCCCAACGCGCGCAAACCGGCCTACGTGCTCACCATCGACTTCGGCCCGCACGGCATCAAGCGCAGCAGCGCGCAGATCGCCAAGCATTACACCAAGGAAGAGCTGATCGGCCGTCAGGTGGTGGCGGTCATCAACTTCCCGCCCAAGCAGATCGGCACGGTGAGGAGCGAGTGCCTGGTCACCGGTTTCGCTGATGCGAACGGCGATATCGTGCTCACGGCCGTGGAGCGGCCGTTGCCCAATGGGGCCCGGCTGATGTGACCGGCGCGAGGTGGCTCCATCGGGCGGTGCGATCGCCGTTCTTCGCACCATGGAACTGGGACCGATGTGGGAGGGGCTGGGCCTTCCGGGCTTGTTCCTGGCCAGTTTCCTTGCGGCCACCGTTCTGCCGTTGAGCAGCGAGGCCTTGCTGGCGGCCATGGCGATGGGGCCCTGGTCGTGGACCGCCCTGTGGGCCACGGCGAGCCTGGGCAACACCTTGGGCGGCCTTTCGAGCTACGGGCTGGGCAGGCTGGGCGAGCTGCAACGCCTGGCGCGCTGGACCGGTGCGGACCCGGCGAAGGCGATGGCCTGGGCGGAACGGATGCGCCCTTTCGGT
>CAZFBP010000413.1:0-759 GCA_964517255.1 uncultured Chryseobacterium sp. | reverse complement strand
TCACGGCGCTGCTCATGTTCATCGGGAAGGCGGCGCGCTACGCAGTATTGCTGGGGGCCTTGCGCGCGGTGGCCTGAGCGGGCCGGCGACCGTTGGCACGCTGTTCCAGGAACCACCACTTCGGGGTGTCCTTGCGTTGGCGCGCCGCCTGCCACATGGCCACCAGCCGGTCCTGCAGGAGCTCCGTGGCCTCCTCCACGTTGTCCGCCACGAACACGAACTCGAGCTCGCGACGACCGATGGTGCCCTCGGCCACCATGCGCTCGAGCTGCTGGAGCATCGGCCCCCAGTAGTCCTTGCCATAGAGCAGGATGGGGAAGTCCTTCACCTTGCCGGTCTGGATCAGGGTGATGGTCTCGAAGAGCTCATCCACGGTTCCTGCGCCCCCGGGCATCACCACGAAGCAGATGCTGTACTTCACCAGCAGCACCTTGCGCACGAAGAAGCGTTCGAAGGTGAGGCTGACATCGAGGAAGGGGTTGGCGGCCTGCTCGTGCGGGAGCACGATGTTGCAGCCCACGCTCCGGGCGCCCACGTCGCGTGCACCACGGTTGGCGGCCTCCATGATGCCGGGTCCACCGCCGGTCATGATGGTGAAGCCCACGCGCCCGATGCGCCGCGCCAGCTCCCGGGCGTCGGCGTAGTAGGGGTGGTCCTCCTTGAAGCGTGCACTGCCGAAGAAGGTGACGCAGGGGCCCACGAAGTGCAGCTTGCGGAAGCCGCGGACGAACTCCCGGGCGATGCTGGCCACGGTGAGGA
>CAZFBP010000412.1:0-2321 GCA_964517255.1 uncultured Chryseobacterium sp. | reverse complement strand
CCAGATGAACATCCTGGTGGAGGAGTGGGGCGGCAAGTTCCAGACCCAGGAGATCAGCGCCAAGAAGGGCTCCGGTGTGGAACAGCTCCTCGAGAAAGTGCTGCTCGAAGCCGAACTGCTCGACCTGAAGGCCGATCCCGGCAAGCGCGCCCATGGCGTGGTGATCGAGAGCACGCTCGAGCAAGGTCGCGGCTATGTGACCACCTTGCTGGTGGACGCCGGCACCCTGCGCAAGGGCGACATCATCCTCGCAGGCCAGTTCAGCGGCCGCGTGCGCAACATGTTCAATGAGCGCGGCCAGCAAGTGGCCGAAGCGCCGCCGTCAACGCCCGTCTCCATCCTCGGCCTCGATGGCGCGCCCAACGCCGGCGACGCCTTCCAGGTGTTCGAGGACGAGCGTGACGCGCGCGCCATCGCCACCCGCCGCCAGCAGCTGCAGCGCGAGCAGGGCATCCGCACCCACAAGCACATCACCCTCGACGAGATCGGCCGCCGACTCGCCATCGGCGACTTCAAAGAGCTCAACCTCATCGTCAAGGGCGATGTGGACGGCTCCGTGGAAGCGCTCACCGATTCGCTGCTGAAACTGAGCACCGAGAGCATCAAGGTGAACGTGATCCACCGCGCCGTGGGCCCCATCGCCGAGAGCGATGTGCTGCTGGCCACCGCCTCCAACGCCATCATCGTGGGCTTCCAGGTGCGGCCCACCCCCGGCGCGCGCAAGCTGGCCGAGACCGAGGAGATCGACATCCGCCTCTACTCCATCATCTACAACGCCATCGAGGAGATCAAGCAGGCCATGGAAGGCATGCTGGCGCCCAAGGAGGTGGAGAAGATCACCGGCACCGCCGAGGTGCGCGAGACCTTCAAGATCAGCAAGGTGGGCACCGTGGCCGGCTGCTACGTGCTCGATGGCAAGATCGAGCGCAAGAACAAGGTGCGCCTCATCCGCGACGGCATCGTGGTGTACACCGGCGACCTCAACGAGCTCAAGCGCTTCAAGGATGACGTGAAGGAGGTGACCCACGGCTACGAGTGCGGCCTCTCCATCAAGAACTTCAACGACATCAAGGTCGGCGACCACATCGAGGCCTTCACGATCGAAGAGGTGAAGAGGACGTTGGGGGAGTAGCCGGCTGAGGGGTGTCCCGCTGTACAGCGAGAGGGTTGAGGGTCGTCCTTAGCAGCGGGACAACCCTCAACCTGCCCGATTCCAACCCCCAGCCCTCAACCTCCAACCCACGGCTTGTTCATTCCCCCGATCGCGCTACATTCGCGCCCCATTCTCAGGAAGACCCATGTACGCCATCGTTGACATCGCCGGCCAGCAATACAAGGTGGAGCAGGCCCAGAAACTGAAGGTGCATCGCCTTGAGGCCGAGGAAGGCAAGCACTTGGAGTTGGATAAAGTACTGCTCGTGAGCGACGGTAAGACCGTCAGCGTGGGTGCCCCCATCGTGGAAGGCGTGCGCATCGCCGCCAAGGTGCTGAGCCATGGCAAGGGCGACAAAGTTCTGGTATTCAAGAAGAAGCGCCGCAAAGGCTACCAGAAGATGAACGGCCACCGCCAATACCTCACCGAGCTGTGGATCGAGGCCATCCTGGGCAAGGGCGAGAAATTCGACGCCAGCAAGAGCACCGCGCCGAAGCCGAAGGCCGTCGTGGCCGAGACGCCCAAGAAGGCGAAGAAGGTGGCCACGCCGAAGGTCGAAGCCACTGAGGCCAAGCCAGCCAAGAAGACCGCCGCCAAGAAGGCACCAGCGAAGAAAGCCGCACCCAAGAAGAAGTAACCGCAAAGACCAACGCGATTCCGGGCTTTCCCGGAATGACAAGCCCCCAACGCCATGGCACACAAGAAAGGTGAAGGCAGTACCCAGAACGGACGCGAGTCGCACTCGAAACGGCTCGGCGTGAAGATCTTCGGCGGCAGCAAGGCCATCGCCGGCAACATCCTGGTGCGCCAGCGCGGCACCAAGCACCACCCCGGCCGCAACGTGGGCATCGGCGTGGACCACACGCTCTTCGCCCTCGCCGATGGCATCGTGACTTTCAAGCGCACCCGCAACGACCGCAGTGTGGTGAGCGTGCTCCCAGAGCAGAAGGCCGACTAGAACAGCAAGCAACCCCGGACTGAAGCCCCTCCATCCCGGTGTACACCGGGATGGAGGGGCTTCCTCATTCAAGCGCCTCGCCCTCATCGACCGATACCTTTGGCCACGATCGAAGTACACCCATGCTCGAACTGAATTACCTGCGTGAGAATCGCGACGAGGCCGAGCAGCGCCTGTCAAAGCGGAACATCGATGCCCGAGCGGCGCTGG
>CAZFBP010000411.1:0-2326 GCA_964517255.1 uncultured Chryseobacterium sp. | reverse complement strand
GATCTCCGAGCAGGTGCTCACCGACCCCACGGTCACGCCCAGCAGGCCGTGCATGTTCAGGTTCTGCCCCGTGAGCAGCAGGTTGGGCACCTTGGTGCGCGGCGAGAGGAAGGTGCGCAGCGGTGAGGAACTGTCCTTGCGGATGCCGTACATGTTGCCATCGGGCGTGCCGATGTAATCGCGGAAGGTCAGCGGCGTGCTGCTGTGCACCGATTTGATGCCGCTGCGCAGGCCGGGGTAATGCTCCTCGAGCACCTCGATCATCTGCTGCTCGCGCGCGTGCTTGAACTCCAGGTACTCCGGGTCGCGCTCGGCCGGCGTCGCGATGGTGTTGGGGCTGCCCGCCCACTTCGCCACCTCGCTGTAGCGCATGTAGCTCATCACCGTGATGCCATCGGCATGCGTGCTGGTGCGGTGCGAGGCCGGCGTGGAGAGCATGTACGCGGATGGCCAGCTGCCCTCGGCGTAATTCACCGCGTCCCACACGCCTTGTGAGCGCATGCGATAGACGTTGTGGTTCAGGTAGGGGAAGGCGCCCGGCTTCATCACCAGGTGCAGCGCGTGCGAGGCCACCGTGTTCTCCAGTGATTTGATGCGCGTGCGATAGGCGGGCCGCACATGGCCGGGCCCGACCATGTCCATGAGCACCGCCGGGTGGATGTTCGCGATGCACCACTTGCAGCTGTACGCCTCGCCATCGGCGGTGCGCACCGCGCTCACGCCATTCGCATCGAAGTCAAGTCCGGTCACCTTGGCGCGCGCATGGAGCACCGCGCCCGCAGCGCGTGCGTTCGCCGCCAGGTGCTTCGCGATCTGCGAACCGCCGTCCACGCAGCGCCACGAGCTCTCCACGTAAGTGTTCACCACCAGGGCGTGCACATAGAACGGCGAGGCGTGGTCGCCCGCGTACAGCGCGTTGCTCCCCGCAAGCACCTGCCGCAGGATCTCGTTCTGCGTGAGCGAGGCGATCACCTGCTCCGCGTTCCAGGTGAGGCGGTCATCCATCCACTCCTGCGTGTTGGAGTCGCGAAGCCGGTACAGCGGGAAGCGGTCGCAGGTCTCCACCACCAGCTCGGCGTATCGCGCTATGGCGCCGCGCTCGCCGGGGAAGTGCTCGGCCAGGCGGTTCACGAAGTTGTCCCAGCCCTGCGCATAGGGATACTGGTGCGCATCGCCCTGCAGCTCCACGCGGTCGAAGGCGTCCATGTCCATGCGCTTCAGCTTCAGCTTGTCCATGATGCCGTAGTAGCTGAAGTACTGGTGCAGGTTCTGGCCGGGGCACAGCCCGCCGATGTAATGCACCCCCGTATCGAACACGGTCTTGTCGCGGCTGAAGACCTGCAGGCTGCCGCCCAGCTGGCTGTTCTGCTCCAGCACGCACACCTTCATGCCCTCGCGCGCCAGCGTGATGGCGCATTGCAGGCCGCCGAGCCCGGCGCCGATGATCACCACATCGAAATCGCGATCGCTCATAGTCTGGTCAGGATGGCCAGTGCGTTCGAGGTGCGGCGGGCATCAAGTGCCCATTCCACGCGCAGGCCGCTGCTGGCCGCCATGCGCTCGAACTCCTCCCGGCTGATGAACTCCATTGGTTGGTCCGACTTGTTGAATCCGATCGCCACGGCGATCCGCTCGGTCCAGCGCGTGCGGGCGTGACGCTCATCGCCGCTGCGGAAACCGTCGCGAACATAGATCGCCCCGCCCGGTGCGAGAGCGGCGGCGCAGCGCGCGAGGATGGCCGCTTGCTGATCGGAGCGCATGTAGTGCAGCACATCCTTCAGGATGATGGCATCGCTCTCGGGCACATCCGCGCTCAAGAGATCGCCCTGCAACACCTCGACGCCGGGGCAGTGCCTGGCCACTTGCCTTGCGAGGGCCACCTTATCGGCATCGCGCTCGATGGCAGTGATGCGACGCGCGGGAGCGCACCAGTGCAGCAGCAAGGCCACCATGCCATGTCCGCTGCCGAGGTCGGCAACACGGGCATCCGGCGCGATGCGCGCATGGAGCAGCTCATGCAATTCCTCATCCATGCGCGATTTGATGCGCGTGTGCCATTCGAGCGCTGGGCCCTTGAACGTGAAGGCGCGCACCAGCCGCTCACGGAAATAGCGCGGCGTCTCGCGTGCGCTGCGCAAGGCTTCGTACTCCGACTTGTACCATGCCGAGATCGCCTTGGTACGGTCGCGGGCGCCTGCGCCGAAGCGCGGATCGCCGGGCGCGATGGCGGGCAAGGGCCGCATGGTGATGGTGGCGTTCTTCAATAGTGCATCGCCCTTGCTCATGGCCTCGCCGAAGCCGTGCAGCAGCACCGGCACGATGGGCG
>CAZFBP010000410.1:0-2326 GCA_964517255.1 uncultured Chryseobacterium sp. | reverse complement strand
TAGAGCGGGCCCAGACGGGCGAACTGCTCCCGCTGGTGGGCGGTGAGTTCGGGGAAATACCTCGCGATCAACTCGACACCATCCATGTGGCGGCGGCCCGGATCAGATCGTGTCCTTGCGCGCGTTGAGGAGTCCTTCGAGGAATTCGCGTGCGCGGAAGAGCTGGGCCTTCACGGTGCCGAGCGGCAGGTCGAGCTCCTGCGCGATCTCTTCGTAGCTGTACTCCTGGTAGTAGCGCAGCTCCACCAGCTGCTTGTAGCGCGGCTTCAGCTTATCCACCACCTCGCGCATCACTTCATTCTTCTGGTTGCGGATGGCCACATCGGCGGGGTCGGGGCCGTGGCCCTTGAGCTCGATGGTCATCTCGTCGCCGTCGTCGGTGCCGATGGGCGCATCGATGGAGAAGGTCTTCTTCTTCTGTTTCCGAATCCAGTCGATGCAGTTGTTCGATGCGATCTTGAAGAGCCAGGTGCTGAAGGCGTAGTTGGGCGTGTACTGCTTCAGCCGGTTGAAGGCCTTGCCGAAGGCCTCGATGGTGAGGTCCTCTGCATCGTCCTTGTTGTTGATCATCTTCAACAGCATGAAGTAGATGCTGTCGCGGTAGCGGCTCATCAGCTCGGCATAGGCCTTCTGGTCGCCCTTGTCCACGGCCTTGCGCACGAGGATGTAATCGTACCGGGCCTTCTCACTGAGGTTCTCGTTCACTTCCATCGTTTGGGCTTTACGAGGATCGTGCTGGTGTAGAGCAGCGGATCCAAAAGTAGGAACAGCCATTCCAAGGGCAGGGCGAGCCACGCGAGGGCCCCGGCCTGCAGCCGCTTGAGCGCCGCGATGGCCACGGGCTGCAGCAAGGCCAACTGCGCGCCGATGCCGACGGCCGCTTCCGCCCAGCGCTGCCTGAAGAGCAGCAAAGCGAGCGCCGCCCAGAACACCATGCGCGCCAGGGGCAGCGCCATGAGCAGCACCTGATGCCCGAAGCGGTAATGCACGGCCGTGGTGTAGTGCCTGCGCTTGCGGCGGATCCACGTGACAAGGTCGGGTGTGGGCCGCGTGGTCATGAAACTGCGTGGGTCGGCCACCACCGCCGTGTTGCCCTTTCGAGCGGCCTCGTTGATCAGCAGGTCATCGTCGCCGCTCATGAGCCGGTTGTGGCCGCGAGGTCCTGATGCGCCGAAGAAGACCTCGGCGGCGTAGCCCAGGTTGCGGCCCACGCCCATGTACGGCACGCCCGCCTGCGCGAAGCCCATGTACTGCATGGCCTTGATGGCGCCGTCGTAGCGCTCCAGCACGCTGCCGAGGCCGGGCGAATTCGCGTAGGGGCTGTGCCCGATCACGATCTTCCTGCCATCGCGGAAGCCGGAGGCCATCAGCGAGATCCAATCGGTACTCGCGGGGATGCAATCGGCATCGGTGAGCAGCACATGCGGATGCGAGGCGGAGCGGACGCCCACGCCCAAGGCGATCTTCTTCCCGTAGTTGAAGCGTTCATCGGCCTGGATGTTCACGGGTTTCAGGCGCGGGTACCTCGGCTTCATCCATTGCAGGATCTCCCATGTATCGTCATCGCTCCGGTCGTTCACCACCACCAATTCGAAATCGCGATGGTCCTGCCGCATCAGCAGCGGAATGAGCTCCTCCAGGGTGCGGGCCTCGTTGCGCGCGCAGATCACCACGCTGATGGGCAGGTCGCGATCGGGCTGCGCCTCGCGCTTGCCGAAGGCCAGCCGCGCGAACATGAGCGCATGGTAGGCCAGCAGCACCACGAGCGCGCCGAGCATGATCTGGAACTCGATGGAAAGCATGAGCGGGAGCCTCAACGCGTGCGCTGAAGCGCTGGCGAAACTACCGGGGGCGCCAGTGGCGGGACGAAGGGGCCAAAAGCAGTTATGAACACCGAATCGGAGCCAAGCGCTCAGGTCGCATCGGCCTAGATTCGCGGCCTCCCGATGCACTTCGACCTGCTCGCCAACGACCCGCATTCCTCTGCGCGGGCCGGTGTCCTCCGCACCGGGCATGGCGACATCCCCACGCCCGTTTTCATGCCCGTGGGCACCCTCGGCGCGGTGAAGGCCGTGCACCCGCGCGAACTGAAGCAGGACCTCGATGCGCCCATCATGCTCAGCAACACCTATCACCTCTATCTGAGGCCGGGTACCGAGGTGCTGGAGCATGCGGGAGGCCTGCACCAATTCAATGGCTGGGACCGCCCCATCCTCACCGATAGCGGCGGCTTCCAGGTGCATAGCCTCAGCGACATCCGCAAGATCACCGAGGAAGGCGTGAAGTTCCAGAGCCACATCGATGGCAGCACGCACTTGTTCACGCC
>CAZFBP010000409.1:0-2327 GCA_964517255.1 uncultured Chryseobacterium sp. | reverse complement strand
CGGCCCTTGGAAGCGTTCCGATGCTACACTACGAGACAGTTGAACCCGGGACGCTTGCCCTACTGAAGCGGTTGATGGGCATAGATGCCCTGAAGGACTTCGCTCTGGTTGGTGGAACGGCGCTTTCGCTTCGTTATGGGCACCGCATCTCTGTGGACCTTGACCTTTTCACCGATGGTGAACTCAATGCGGATGCCATACGAACTGCGCTCACTGATGAGTTCGGTGATGACTTCATCTACGAAGAGGACCAGCAGGCGAGATGGGCAGTCTTCTGCTTCATCCATGGTGTCAAGGTTGATCTGGTCAAGCTCCCGCATGCTCGAATTGCGGACCTGGTGGTTGAGGACGGTATCCGGATGTATTCCGATGCGGACATTGGCCCAATGAAGATCGAAGCAATTCTCCACCGCGCCCAGAAGAAGGACTTCTGGGATATCGAACAACTGCTGCGGGCGCATGGACTTCAGAACCTATTGGACAACCACCGGCGGAAGTACCCGAGGAATACCATCATGATTGGCATTCCTCGCGCGCTTGGTTACTTCGACGATGCCGAAGAGAGCGAAGACCCCAAGTCATTGAATGGCCTCTCTTGGCCTGAGGTGAAACGTTCCATCGGGCGCATCGTCAACAGCTTCCTGCTTTTCCTCACGTTGGGCATCGCATTATGATCGAGCACCGCAACACCCTCATCTCCGAGGACCTCTTCGAGAAGCGCTTCGTATGCGACCTGAACGCCTGCAAGGGCGCCTGCTGCGTGGAAGGCGAGAGCGGCGCGCCGCTGCTGAAGGAAGAGGCCGAGCAGATGAAGAAGCTCTGGCCGAAGTACAAGAGCTACATCCCGGAGAAGGGCAGGCAAGCCGTGGCCGAGCAGGGCTTCAGCGTGATCGATGAGGACGGCGACCTGGTGACACCGCTCGTGGACGGCAAGAAGGAATGCGCGTTCACGGTCTTCGATGAGAAGGGCATCGCGCTATGCGGAATCGAGAAAGCGTGGAAGGATGGCAGGATCCCTTTCCGCAAGCCGATCAGCTGCCACTTGTATCCCATCCGCATCGAGAAGGTCGGCGAGCGCGACGGCCTCAACTACCATAAGTGGAACCTGTGCAAGCCGGCCTGCACCTGCGGCGCCAAGCTCGATGTGCCCGTGTTCCGCTTCTTGAAGGACGCGCTGATCCGCAAGTACGGGAAGCAGTGGTTCGCGGAGCTGGAGGTGATCCACGCGGAGTGGGAGAAGGAGCAGCAGCCGAAGATGAAGAGCGCCTGATCCCCGCTCCACGAGGGCGAGCGCGTATCCCGGAGCGCATGGATCGCCCGCCACCGCTGCGGTCCGCTCCGCCACGCGCGCGCTTTCGCCGCAGAGCCGCGCGCTTCGGCCGCTGTTAACCGATCGTGAAGATCTTCCGCTTGCAAGTGTCATCGCTGCACCCCTCTCAGCATTGGCGCGGCCAATTGGCCCGTGTTGAAAAGTCGAAAGAAGTGGCCCCTCAGACCCGTTGCCGCCGATCCGCATCGCGTCCATTTTTGTGACCCGCCGACGCCGTCATCCGAGTGCTTCCGGAATCGACGCCGACGGACCAACCGACAAGACCGAGCATCACTTAACGGGTTCAACCCCCCGAACGGACTACCGACCTCTTCACTTTCCCACCGCCATGAGCAACGATACCCAGATCAGCATGGAGCTCCCGCCCGATCCCGCCTTCACCAACGAGCCCCTCCTCAAGGAGAACAAGGACCGCTTCGTCATCTTCCCCATCCAGCACCACGATATCTGGAACTTCTACAAGAAGCACGAGGCCAGCTTCTGGACCGCCGAGGAGATCGACCTGCACGCCGACCTCGTGGACTGGGCCGACAAGCTCAACGACGACGAGCGCTACTTCATCAAGCACGTGCTCGCCTTCTTCGCCGCCAGCGACGGCATCGTGAACGAGAACCTCGCGGAGAACTTCCTGCACGAAGTGCAATATCCCGAGGCGCGTTTCTTCTATGGCTTCCAGATCGCCATGGAGAACATCCACAGCGAGACGTACAGCCTGCTCATCGACACGCTGATCAAGGATCCCCTGGAGAAGGACAAGCTGCTGCACGCCATCGACACCGTGCCTTGCGTGGGCAAGAAGGCCGAGTGGGCGCTGAAGTGGATCAGCAAGGGCACCTTCGCGGAGCGCCTCATCGCCTTCGCTGCCGTGGAAGGCATCTTCTTCAGCGGCAGCTTCTGCTCCATCTTCTGGCTGAAGAAGCGCGGCCTCATGCCCGGCCTCAGCTTCAGCAACGAGCTCATCAGCCGCGACGAGGGCCTGCATTGCGACTTCGCCTGC
>CAZFBP010000408.1:238-2327 GCA_964517255.1 uncultured Chryseobacterium sp. | reverse complement strand
AGTATCGGAGGCTTCCAAAGGTTCCCTCAGCACGCTTGGTAACCGTGCGTTGAGTGCATTGACACAAGGGAGCTTGACTGTGAGACAGACAAGTCGAGCAGGTGCGAAAGCAGGGCAAAGTGATCCGGTGGTTCCATATGGAAGGGCCATCGCTCATAGGATAAAAGGTACGCCGGGGATAACAGGCTGATCATTCCCAAGAGCTCATATCGACGGAATGGTTTGGCACCTCGATGTCGGTTCGTCACATCCTGGGGCTGGAGAAGGTCCCAAGGGTTCGGCTGTTCGCCGATTAAAGTGGCACGTGAACTGGGTTCAGAACGTCGTGAGACAGTTCGGTCTCTATCTGTTGCGGGCGTTAGAAGTTTGAGGGGAGCTACCATTAGTACGAGAGGACCGTGGTGGACGAACCGCTAGTGTACCAGTTGTCCCGCCAGGGGCACCGCTGGGTAGCTATGTTCGGACGGGATAAGCGCTGAAAGCATCTAAGCACGAAGCCCACCTCAAGATGAGACTTCTTTTAAGGGCCGTGGAAGATTACCACGTTGATAGGCCACAGGTGTAAAGCCAGCAATGGCAAAGCCGAGTGGTACTAATCGCCCGTAAACTTCCGATCCATCAGATCGCTCTGTGGAACGATTCTCGGCTGTTCTTGTCCTTTCCAACGACATGTCAATTCTTATTGACGATTTCAGGTGACTCTAGCGGTGAGGTCCACCTCTTCCCATTCCGAACAGAGAAGTTAAGCTCACCAGCGCAGATGGTACTGGGCCAAAAGCCCGGGAGAGTATGTCGTCGCCGATCTGAACCCCGCCCAGCAATGGGCGGGGTTCTTTTTTTGTGGCATGATAGCTTCAGCCCCTCGAATCATGTCCCGCTCGCTCACTCTGTTGAAGCCCGCGCTCCTCTGGGCGCTGCTATTCGCTTCAGCGGTCCAGGCGCAAATGCTCAGCGGCACCTGCTCCGGTGGTGCTCTTCAGCCAGGGGGGTGGATCTACCTCTACACCACCCGGGGCCAGGACCGCCTCCTCTCCGATTCCGCCCGCATCGACCGCAAAGGGCACTTCGCATTCAAGCGCATCTTCTCAAGCGCGGGGTACTATCGCCTCGGCGGTGCGGATGACCAGGTTGATCTGATCCTCAGCGATCTCGAACCATCGGTGGAACTGAGCTTCGATGGCACCCCGTTGCAGGAGCACATCGCCGTGCTGGCCTCGAACGAGAACGAACGGCTCTGGGAATACAAACGCGCCAGTCGGGCGGCGCAGGAGAACTCAAAGCGGATCGATGGTCAGCGCAAAATGCTCGACCCCCACGACATCGACGCGCTCCAGCGGCTTGCTGTCGAGGAAGAGGCCGTGAACGAACGACTGAACTCCACCTTGCGCCGATTGGAGGCGCAGGATCCGAGCTCCTTTTTCTCCAAGATCGTCGCCACGGACCGTCGCCTGATGGCAGCGCTGCCCATAGGCCCGCAGGCCATTCGCGACTCCATGGACTGGGGCGATGCCTCGCTCGTGCGGAGCATGGTCTATGCGAAAGCCCTCATGGCCATCCTCCAGGCTGTGACACCCGCCAACGCCGCAACGCTCGCAGCCGCCTCGGATTCCGTGCTGTACTGGGCCGAAGGCGATACCACATGTTGGTCGTTCGCGCGCCGCCAATTGACCGAGATCTTCAGCATGTACGGGCCGGAGGAGGTTGTTCAGCACCTGGTGGACCACTATTTCGCCGGCCCCAAGGCGCTCACACCCGCCGATGCCGACCTGCGTTCCCTGGTCGCCGATCAATTGAAGTCGGCGGTGGGCGCGATGGCGCCCGACGTGGTCCTCCCCTCCCCTGTTACCGGGCACGCGGACCGGTTGCTGGAATTGGTGCAGCCACATCCATGCACGGTGCTGTTCTTCTACTCAAGCACCTGTGACCATTGCCATGCGGAGATGCCGGCGCTGAATTCGTTGCATGATCGATTCGCCCGGAAAGGCCTGAACATCATCGGGATCGCCATCGACGATGATCAGGACCGATTCACGGCCAACATCGCGGAGCGTGAGTTGAAGTTCCCGTGCTACAGCGAGCTGGTGGCGTG
>CAZFBP010000408.1:0-228 GCA_964517255.1 uncultured Chryseobacterium sp. | reverse complement strand
TGCTGAATCGGGAAGGACGGAGTGTCGCCAAGCCAGCGAACGCGTCTGAACTCGAGGCAATGCTGCCCAGCCTCCTACCCTAGGCTCAAGGTCCAGGACTTATGTCTGGACGGCCATTCCAGCATAGGTGGCTTGGATCTGAAGATGCCGAACACGGTTGAGCCGGAACCGCTCATCGCGGCGTGGGCCGCCCCGGCATCGCGGAGTCGGGCGCAGGCCTCGGCTACC
>CAZFBP010000407.1:0-2339 GCA_964517255.1 uncultured Chryseobacterium sp. | reverse complement strand
GCGCTTGCCGAGCACGCCGCTGAAATCAAAGCGCTTGCCGTGCTCGCCATCGGGGAATACCTGCTGCACCGTGCGGACCTTGTTGCTGCGCCCGATGTGGCCCTCGATCACGCCCTCGTCCTCGGCGAAATCGCCCCACACCAGTGCGTTGTAGCGGCGGTCGCTGGAGCGGTCGAAGAATTGCCTGGCCAGGTGAGCCAGCGCATCCTCGGTCTTGCCCACCACCATCACGCCGCTGGTGTCCTTATCGAGCCGATGCACCAGGCCGGGCCGCGGGATCTCGGCGCCGGGCACGTGCGGCAATTCCCCGAAGTGGAACAGCAGCGCGTTCACCAGCGTGCCTGTCCAGTTGCCGTGGCCCGGATGCACCACGAGGCCGGCTTGCTTGTCGATTACCACCAAGTGTGCATCCTCGAAGAGCACCTTCAGCGGGATGTTTTCCGGCAGCAGCTCCACTTCGCGGTGCGGATAGGGCAGCACGATGCTGATGGCATCATGGGGCTTCACCTTCTGGCTGGGCTTGGCGGCCTTGCCATTCACCAGCACATTGCCTGCCTTCGCTGCGGATTGGATTCGGCTGCGCGAGGTGTTCGCCAGCCGGTCGAAGAGGAACTTGTCCAGCCGGATCAACGACTGCTTCGGGTCGCAGACGATGCGGTGGTGCTCGTAGAGTTCCTGCTCCTCGCTGAGCGGTTCAATCGGCTCGGTGGGCATCACCGCTGGATCAGCACGCGCTGCTGCGCGATGGGCCTTCCGGTTCCATCTGCGATGCGCGCCACGTATAGCCCGTTGGCCAGCCCGGTCACATCAATCGCCTGCCCGTTGCTGAAGAGCCCGCTCATCACGGTGCGGCCCAGCTCGTCGGTGAATTCGATCCGCGAATCGAACACGGCATCCTCGCAACGGATCGCCACCGCATCGTGCGCCGGATTCGGGAACACGATCATGGGCGCCTCTTCCATCCGCTCCTCCACGCCCGCGAAGGGGTCGGCAGCGGCGTTGAAGACCGCGCGGAGCATGGGCGTGCCCGGCAATGTGCTGGATGCGAAGGAGGTGGTGAGCTTGTAGAAGAACTTGTCCTGGTTGTTGCGGCGGCGGTCCCAGCCCACATTGAGCCGCACGTTGTTGGTCTGCACCCAGCCCACGTAGATGGTGCCTTCCACCATGATGGCCGAGTCGAGCGGGATCTCCACGAAGTGGTCGATGCCATCGAGCCGGTAGGTGGGCGATGAGAACGTGATGTTCTGGTGCTGGATCACCTCGGGGCTGAGGCTCTTCCACACGGTGATCAGGAAATCGCCCTCCAGGGGATTGGGCGAATTGTCGGGATCGTTCGCCTGCGGGTTGAAGTACATGCGCACGGCGCGCAGCGTGTCCTGGCCGGAGATATCGAAGCGAAGCGCTGCGGCGGCGCCGCTGCCAGCGATGCCGAGGCCCATCTCGGCGGTGCCATCGTCGTAGGCCATGTAGTTGCTCAGCTCCTGCACGAAGGTGACCGTGTCGTTGTAGCGGTTGATGTCGGGCGTGGCGTTGGTCCACAGCTTCACGCGCCAGAAGGCGGCATCGGTGCTGAGCGCGGGGTCGTACACGAAGTTGTTCGGCGCGCTGTTCACGGGGTGGCTGCTCGGGAAGATGCTCGAGGCGTTGCCGCTTGAGTTGAGCCCGTTGGTGAACGCGCTCTGCGGCCCGCTACTCTCCTCGCGCGCCAGCATGCCGTAGGTGATGAAGCGGTCCTCATCGTCGAGGTTGCGCTGCAACGCTTCAATGCCCTGCGCCATGTACGCGGAAGGCGACTCGCTGAATTTCTCGAAGGTGACGCTCGTGTAGGTCTGCAGCAGGCTCGTCTCGGGGTAGAGGTAAGCCACATCCACCAGCACCGTGTCGTCGTGCGCGCGCTGCTCATCGAGGCGCACATAGTCCAGGTGCCAGTGGTCGAAGGAGCCGCTGAGCGTGGCGTAGTTGAGGAAGCGGAACTTGAATCCTTCCGCGAGGTACTGCGATTGGGTGATGGGCACCATGACTTGCCGGAAGGGCTGCATGGCCTCGTAAGGCGTGCGCCACACGCGGCTCCAGTACATCAACGTGGGGTTCCAGAACTCCAGCACCAGGCTGTCCTGCGGTTGCACGTAGATGTCGCCGCTGAGGCCCTGCGGCTGGTAGAAGAAGCTCAAGTAGAGCGAATCCTCCGGCCCGAACTCTACGAGGTCGATCTCCACCGATGTGAGGTGGTCGGCGATGCCGTAAGCGGTGTACAGCGGGTAGTTGTACGGGTAGCCGGTGCGCGCCAGCCCATCGAATGTGGCCACGCCGATGGAGGGCGGTGAAATGGGGTAATGGCC
>CAZFBP010000406.1:0-2342 GCA_964517255.1 uncultured Chryseobacterium sp. | reverse complement strand
TGGAGGACCTCACCAAACACAAGATGGACAGAGAGCAGGTGATCATCACCAAGGAGGCCTGCGAGATCGTGAACCGCGCCAAGGACAACAAGAAGCGCGTGTGCTGCGTGGGCACCACCACCATGCGCGGCATCGAGAGCAGCGTGAGCACCAACAACCACCTGAAGTCGCTCAACGGCTGGACCAACAAGTTCATCTTCCCGCCCTATGACTTCAGCGTGGCCGACAGCATGATCACCAACTTCCACATGCCCGAGAGCACCTTGCTCATGCAAGTGGCTGCATTCGGCGGCTACGATCATGTATGGAACGCCTACAAGGTGGCCATCAAGGACAAGTACCGCTTCTTCAGCTATGGAGACGCGATGCTGATCATCTAAGGAATTCAGCCGCAGAGCCGCCGAGGCGCAGAGAGCAAAGGCCCTGCGCCTCTTTTCTTTGCGCGGGATACGCTCTTCTCCGCGTCTCTGCGCCTCTGCGGCCACCATACCATGCAGCGTAACACCATCATCGTCGCCGGCGGTTCGGGCATGCGCCTCGGCGGTCCTGTGCCCAAGCAGTTCCAAGCGGTGAAGGGCAGACCGTTGCTCATGTGGACCATCGAGGCCTTCCACCGCTACGATCCGGACATGCAATTGATCGTGGTGCTGCCGCGAACGCACTTCGACATCTGGAGAGCGCTGTGCATGGGGCACCGTTTCTTCATCAAGCATGACGTGGTGGCCGGCGGCGAGCAGCGCTGGCACAGCGTGAAGGCGGGCCTGGAGAAGGTGGAAGGCGACGGGCTCGTAGCCGTGCATGATGGCGTAAGGCCGTTGGTGAGCGCTGATCTGATCGCGCGCTGCTTCGATGCTGCGGACAAGCAAACCGCCGCCATTCCGGTAGTGCCCGTGGTGCCCAGCATCCGCGAAACCACTGCTGATGGGTCACGCGCGCTCGACCGCTCGAAGCTGCTCGCCGTGCAAACACCGCAGTGCTTCCATGCCGATCTGCTGCGCAAGGCCTTCGAGCATCCCTACGATCAAGCCTTCACCGATGAAGCCACGCTCGTGGAGCGCTTGGGCGTGAAGGTGGCGCTGGTCGAAGGCGAGGAGAACAACATCAAGGTGACCAACGCGATGGATCTGCTGGTGGTGGAGGTGTTGCTTTAGACTTTGCAATATCCAACCCTCTCTGGGTAAGATGCGAGCCATAGTATCATTCGTCTGTTGGACATTGTGCCAGTTGATGCCCTTTGCCACGAAGGCACAGACCCATCCTCCCGAAAATGCTCGCGCTGTGTGGAGCTTGCTTCGAACCAGCTCCCTTCATAGCAAATGGTCCGGGGCAGAGTGGCGAATCCGACTGGATGAATTGGAGAACGACACCATAGTGGCGTTCTCTTCACCATACGGTGGCAGAGCCAATGATGCTTGTTCCAACCTGGTTTGGAAATTCAGCACGCGGAAGAAAGTCGATCAGTATCGCGAGCACCACTGCCAAGAGCCACCAATAGACGAATTGCGACCCATGGGACATCGGCTAAGAGTCGGAGTCCTGAAGCAGTTTGGTAGGATCTACCTGACCTTTTCACAGAAGAGATTGACCATTGCGAGCTATGAGGTTATTGGCCTGGTAGAAAATAGTCCGCAACTAGTAACCGGCGGTCCTCATGAGCTTCATCTGAAGCGCTTGAGCCCATGATGCCCAACACTCTCACAATGGTTCTAGCGCAGGATCTTGCCCACCGCTTCGGCCATGTCCTCCAGCAAGAGGCGGTCGTCACGCTTGGACATGCAGGAGGTCCGGTTGAATGGCCTGGTAGTAGCGCGGCTTGATGCCTCCGCGTGAAACGAGGTCGACCTTGCGTCCGAGCAGATCGGCGAGTTCATGCGCGAGGTGGATGAAGCGCATGCCAACAGGCCAGTCGAACTCCACGAGCAGATCAACGTCGCTCTCCGGGCCATCCTCGCCTCGGATCACCGAACCGAACAGCGCCATGGACCGGATGGGGAAGCGCGACCGAAGCTCCGGCATCGAAGCGCTCAGCTTATCAATGACCTCGTTCTTTGCTGACATGCCTGCAAAGTAAGCGGGTTCCTCGCCCGACCTTCGCGCCATGGCCGCCCCCGACCTCCGCTCCCTTACCCTCGACGAGGTCAAGTCCCTCGTCGCGGAGATCGGCGAGAAGCCCTACCGCGCCAAGCAACTTTGGGAGTGGCTGTGGAAGAAGCATGCGCATGCGTTCGATGCCATGAGCGATCTGCCCAAGGCATTCCGTGCTGCATTGGCGGAGCGCACGGTGCTACGGCCCTTGGTGCTGGCCGAAGAGCAGCGCAGCGCCGACGGCACCGTGAAGTGCG
>CAZFBP010000405.1:0-2370 GCA_964517255.1 uncultured Chryseobacterium sp. | reverse complement strand
CCGCATCGGCTACAGCTACGACCTCACCGTATCGCGACTGGCCGGCCAGAGCGGGGGCGCGCACGAGATCACCCTGGGATACGAGGTGGCCTCGCGCAGCAAGAAGCGCAGCATGAGCCGCAGGCGCGTGGTGCCTTGCGCGAAATTCTAGCTCAATGCATCCGCAGATGGCACAGATGAGCGCCGATGCTTGAGCCAGGAATCAATCCATCACTCTGCGCCAGAATTGGAGTTTTGATGAACCGAAGTTCAATAGGAGCCCGCGACGTGTGCCGGCAGCCTTCAAATAGTTCAATAGCTGTGATTCCTCGGAGCTCGTGAGTCGTGCAAGCGCCTTCATCTCAACGATTATTGAATCGAAGCAGATCAGATCAGCACGATAGGAAGCGGCCAGGGGCCTTCCCTTATAAACCACAGGCAATTCCACTTCAGAACGGAACGGAATCGCCCGAAGGCGCAATTCCTGCTTCAGGGCCTCGTGATACACGTGCTCGAGGAAACCGCTTCCTAGAATCGTGTGAACCTCCATCGCTGCGCCGATGATGGCATAGGTCTCCGGATCCTCTGCGCCTGGCTCGTTGAGGTTGTTGGGGCTCTCTGCATTCATCCGTGCCATCTGTGGATTGCATTCAGTTCCTCTCACTCAGCTCCAGCCACCGGTCCGTCATCCGGTCAAGGTCCTTGATCGCCTGCTCCAGCTCGATGCTGTGCGCCATCATCTTGTGGTGGTCGGTCCCGCCGACGGCCAAGATCAAGAGCAGCTCCTCCTTGCGCGCCTCCAGCTTCGGCATCTCCTTGTCGATGCGCTGAAGCTCGAGCTTCTCGGTATAGGTGAGCTTCTTCGTGGTTGAGTCCTTGACGGGTTCTTCGGATTGGGGCTTGACGCTTTCCACCTGCCGCTTGCCGCTCGCAGCCCGCTGCTGCTCGGCCTTCTCCATCTCCCTCAGCTCCGTGTAGCTGCCCACCCATTCCTTGATCACGCCGTCGCCCTTGAACACGAGCAATTTCGTGCACAGCTTGTCCATGAAGAAGCGGTCGTGGCTCACGATCAATTGGCACACGTCAAGGTCCAGCAGGAAGTCCTCGAGCGCGTTCAACGTGGGGATGTCGAGGTCGTTCGTGGGCTCATCGAGCACCAGCACGTTCGGGTTCTTCATCAGCACCGTGCACAGGTAGAGCCGTCGGCGCTCGCCGCCGCTCAATGTGCTGATCTGCTGGTACTGCTGCTCCTTGTCGAAGAGGAAGCGCTCCAGGAGCTGCGATGCGCTCAAGGTCCTGCCCTTGTTCATCGGGATCACCTCCGCGATGTCGCGAACCGCTTCAACGATGCGCTGCTCCTCCTTGAATGCAGGCATCAGCTGCCCGAAGGTGCCCAGCACCACCGTATCACCGATGCTCACCGTGCCCTGATCGGGCATCATGCGGCCTAGGAGCAATTCGATGAAGGTGCTCTTGCCGATGCCGTTCGGCCCCACGATGCCGATGCGGTCGCCGCGCTTCAGCGAATAGGAGAAGTGCGCCACGATGGGCTTGTAGCTCTCGGGCTTGTCCTTGCTGCCGAAGGCCTTGGTGAGGTTGCGCGCCTCGATCACCTTGCCGCCGAGGCGGTCGGTCTTCACTTCGAGCTTCACCTCGTCGCGGTCGAAGCGGCGCGTGGCATCGGCCTTGATCTCCTCGAACTTGTCCAAGCGGCTCTTGCTCTTGGTGCCGCGCGCGCGGGGCATCTTGCGCACCCACTCCAGCTCGCGCTTCATCAGCCCGCGCAAGTGCTGCTGCGTGGCCTCGCGCACTTCATCGGCGGCGGCCTTCTTCTCCAGGTACCAGGTGTAGTTGCCCTTGTAGCGCGTGAATTTCCCGAACTCCATCTCGATGATCTCGTCGCAGACGTTGTCGAGGAAATAGCGGTCGTGGGTCACGAGCAAGAGGGTCATGCCCGGCGTGTTCAGCTCTTCCTCGAGCTGCTCGATCATGTTCAGGTCGAGGTGGTTCGTGGGCTCGTCGAGGATGAGCACATCGGGTGCGTCGATGAGCACCTTGGCCATGGCCAGCCGTTTCTGCTGACCGCCGCTCAAGGTGTTCACGGGCTGCTCCAGGTCGCGCAGGCCGAAGCGATGCGCCAGCGCCTTCACCCGAGCCTCATGGTCCCAGGCTTTCAGCTCCTCCATGCGCTCTACGGCGGCGTGCATCAGCCGCTCATCGGCGTGCTGGGCCAGCGCATGCTCGTAGGCCTTGATTGCCGCGCTCACCGGATCATCGCGGTCCAGCATCTCATCCACCACGCTGCGCGCCTTGCCTGCCGGAGGCATGGGGCTGTCCATCACCACGTTCTGGTCCAGGTAGCCCACGCGGATGCCCTTGTTGAAGGTGACG
>CAZFBP010000404.1:0-2380 GCA_964517255.1 uncultured Chryseobacterium sp. | reverse complement strand
AGCAGGATCTTCTCCACCTTGGCGTTGTTGGCGATGCTCTGGCTGAGCGATGCGCCCTGCGGCAGGATGCTGTGGAAAGCGAAGTCGCCTTCTTCCAGCGTGGGGATGAACTCGCCGCCCATGCGCGCGAAGAGGAAGATGGAACCGATGAAGAGCGCGACGGCCACGCCGATGGTCTTCAGTCTGTTGCGCAGCGCGAAGCCGATGATCGGATCGTACCACTTCTGGAAACGGTCCATCATCTTGTCGCTGAAGTTGCGCTTATGCGCCGTGTTGCGCGGCAGGAAGAGCGCGCTCATCATGGGCACATAGGTGAGCGAGAGCAGCAAGGCCCCCAGGATGGCGAAGCTGACGGTGATGGCCATGGGCCGGAACATCTTGCCCTCGATGCCCACCAGCGTAAGGATCGGGATGTACACGATGAGGATGATGATCTCCCCGAAGGCCGCGCTGCTGCGGATCCTGCTGGCGCTCACGAACACCTCGCGGTCCATCTCCTCGCGCGAGAGCACACGCCCTTTGAAGCGCGAATGCAGATGGTGCAATGTGGCTTCCACGATGATCACTGCGCCGTCCACGATCAGGCCGAAGTCGATCGCGCCGAGCGACATCAAATTGCCGCTTACGCCGAACGCGTTCATGAGGATGATGGCGAAGAGCATGCACAGCGGGATCACCGAGGCCACGATGAGGCCCGCGCGCCAGTTGCCCAGGAAGAGCACCAGCACGAAGATCACGATCAGTGCACCCTCGATCAGGTTGGTCTTCACCGTACCGATGGCGCGCTTCACAAGGTCGCTGCGCACGAGGTAGGGTTCGATCACCAATCCTTCCGGCAACGCCTTCTGCACGTTCGGTATGCGCGCTTCGATGTCTTCGACGACCTGCGCGCTGTTGGCTCCCTTCAACATCATCACTGCGCCGCCCACCACCTCGCCTTCACCGTTGCGCGTGAGCGAGCCGTAGCGCGGAGCACCTCCGAAGCCCACTTCGGCCACATTGCCCACCAGCAGGGGCACGCCGCCCTCGGGCGTCTTGATCACCACCTTGCGGATGTCGTCCACTGAGCGCAGCAAGCCCTCGCCGCGTATGCTGTAGCTGTTGGGCCGCTTCTCGATGTAGGCGCCACCTGTGTTCTCATTGTTGGATTCCAAGGCTGCGAACAATTCGCCGATGGTGACGCCCATGCTTTGCAAGCGCTTGGGGTCCACGCTCACCTCGTACTGCTTCACCTCACCGCCGTAGCTGTTCACCTCGGCCACGCCGGGTGTGCCCAACAGTTGCCGCACCACGATCCATTCCTGTATGGTGCGCAGTTCGCTGGGCGTGAACTTGCCTTCATACCCCTCCTTCGGGTGCAGCACGTATTGGTAAACCTCGCCCAGACCGGTGCTTACCGGCGCCAACGTGGGTGTGCCTACGCCGGGCGGTATCAGATCGGTGGCCTCACCCAGGCGCTGGTCCACCAGTGTTCGCGCGAAGTAGGTGTCGACGTCATCCTCGAACACGATGGTGACGAGGCTGAGCCCGAAGCGGCTGATGGAGCGGATCTCCACCAGGTCGGGCAAACTGGCCATGGCGCGCTCGATGGGCGCCGTAACGAACTGCTCCACCTCCTGCGCGGCCAGCGTAGGGGTGGTGGTGATCACCTGCACCTGGTTGTTGGTGATGTCGGGCACGGCATCGATGGGTAGCTGCGTGAGCGAATACGCGCCATAGAGCACCAGCACGAGCGTGAAGAGCCCGATGATGGCCTTGTTGTGGATGGAGAACTTGATGATCCTATCGATCATGGTGAATGTCTTCGAAGTGGAACGAAAGGGGAAGCGCCCGCAGGAAGCAGGCAAGCCCGATCCGCACAGGCGGAACAGGCGGGGATCACCGCGTGAAGCGATGCCTTAAGCTTTGGGAGGGTTCCAGACGTTGCCCGTGAAGGCACCCGAAGCCATGGGTTGCACCCCCGTACCGAGCATAGCGGTAAATGGCACCAGCAAGAGGCAGGGCATTGAATAGGCAGGAAGAAGCGCCACCACCCCACCGCACGCGCAGAACACTTCGGTGCAACCACCGTCGAAGGGAGTATGGTCGTTCGGCTGATCGTGATGATCGGTATCGCGGCCGTCGTGGTGGCCCAGATCGCTGTGGTGCTCCAGAAAATGCAGGGCAACTTGCGGCACTCGCACCCATTCATGCATATCCATGGCGCTGAAGCCATAAAGTGCAAGGGTGACAATGAATATCAAGCGGCGCATGGCGAGGGGCAAATGTAGGCTCTTGTGCGGCTGGGCGTGCGCGTGCTGTGCGTTAGGGACAGAAGCGGAAACCCCGCAAGCCCTGTAATCAGGGCGCGGAGTTGTAGCGGATGGCCCGACGGCGCTGC
>CAZFBP010000403.1:0-2412 GCA_964517255.1 uncultured Chryseobacterium sp. | reverse complement strand
GGCGATCAGCTCCGCGATTTCGATGAGCGCTTCAAGGATCGCAGCGCCAACTACGGCAGGGATGCGGTGGACGCGCTATCCGACAGCCTTTCGCAGCATTTCATCCTCCTGCCCAATCCGATGTACGGCACCTGGCGCGACGCCGTGCAGGGCAAGGGCACCGATGCGGAGAAGCTCGCGCGCATGAAAGCCTGGTTTCAGATCAACGGGTACTGAGATGCGCGCCGTGATCCAACGCGTGAGCGAGGCCAGCGTGCGCATCAGCGGCAAGCAGCACGCGCGCATCGGCACCGGCCTGCTGGTACTGCTGGGCATTGAGCAGGGCGACACCGATGCCGACCTCGAATGGCTCTGCGGCAAGATCGCACGGCTGCGCATCTTCCCGGATGGCGATGGCGTGATGAACCTCGACCTCGCGCAGGCGCACGGCGAATCGCTCGTGGTGAGCCAGTTCACGCTGCATGCCAGCACGGCGAAAGGCAACCGGCCCAGCTACATCCGCGCGGCCAGGCCCGATGAAGCCACACCGCTCTACCTGCGCGCCAAGCAGCGCCTCGCCGAGCTCACCGGCAGGCCCGTGCACAGCGGCGAGTTCGGCGCCATGATGGAGATCGGCCTTGTGAACGATGGCCCTGTCACCATCATCATCGACAGCCGCGTCAAGGAGTAGCGATCACCGCTCAATCACCACGCGCGCCACAGCGCTTGCTTCCTCGCCGACGCGCAACTGGTACACGCCGGGCGGCGCGCCCAAGGGATCAACGGTGGCCGATTCGGAGCTGCCGCGCGTGACGGCGATGGGCACCTCGCGACCCATTGCATCAATCAAGAGGAAGCGCCCGGACACCGGTGCTCGAGCAATCGTGAAGGAGCCGCTGGCGGGATTCGGCGCTACCGTCCATGTCTGGTTGAAACGCACCATGCGCACGTGCGAGAGCGATTCCGCGCCATCGAGGTCGAGCGTGCGGAGACGGTAATAGCCATCGCCGGGCAAGGGCGACTGATCAACGTGCTTGTACAGTCGCGGGGCATTGGAGCTGCCCGCCGCGTGCAAGGTGGCCAGCTCGGTCCATTGAGCCCCATCGGCTGAACGCTCCACGACGAAGCGCGAGGTGTTCTGCTCGCTGCCCGTGATCCACGCCAGCTCTACGGCAGCGCCATTCACGTTTGCATCGAAGACGAGCAGTTCAACGGGCAAGGGAGAGCAGCTCACCACGGCCGTTCCGCCGAACTGCAACGGCACCGTGGTGGTCACCGAGCTCCAATTGCTGAAGCAGATGAGCCATTGGGTCAAAGAGCCCACCGTGAGCGGAGGCTCGAAGTTGGTGGGATCGCCGCCTGCGGGCACAGGCGAGGCCAGACCGGTGCCGCCGTATGAGACACCGTTCCAATTGCAGCGCACGGGCGCCAGCGTATTGCTGGCCACTTGCGCGCAAGCCGTGGCGTTGAAGGGGTACATGATCCAATCGTAGAATCCGGTCTGCGTGCCCAACCCGCCGAAGGTGAAGGTGAGCGAGCCGCCGGTGAGCACGTTCACCACCATCCAGGTGCTGTTGAGCTCGCCCGCGCGCAGGCATCCGTAATTATCGGAGCCCCATGGGCTGTACGCCAGGTCGCCCATGAGGAAGTCAGGATTGCCGAACGAGCCGAGCGGTGGAATCTCATAGGTGGCGCCGGAGCCGTTCGGGTCGATCTGGAAATTGATGTTCGTGCACACGTTCACCGCCTGGTTGCAATCGCTGGCCACTACCGGCGGCGGGACCTTGGAGATGCTGAAGGTGCCCGGGCACGGGCTCGCGGGCAACGGGAACGTGTCGAACATGATCCAGTACTGCACCCCTGCCGTCATGGTCACTACGAGCGACTGCGTGGCGGTGGAACTGCTAACCGAGCCCACGCAGGTTCCGCCCGATGCAGGGCACGCCCCGCTGAACACCCAGATGGAGCTCCAATTCTGGCCCGCGTAGTTGATCGCGTAGCTGCCCGTGGTGGTTGGCGTTACGGTGTAGAGCGCTTCGGCCCCGCCCAAGTAAGGCGTGCTGGCCGTGCCGCAAAGGCTGCTCACATAAGCCGCGCTGATCAAGTCAGAGCCGTGGCAGGTGACCGGTTGGCCCGAGACCGGCAGGCTCGGGATGTTCACCGCCGCGCAGGCTCCTGCTGGCGGGGTCACGGAGCAGGATGCGCAAGCGATCGTGGTGGTGCAGCAGAGCGTTGATGTCCCGCACGCGGCATTGGTGTTCCAATGCAGGTAATACGTGCCCGGCACCGGCGCGGTGAAGGTGAGCGGCGCCGTGCCCTGCGCCACCAGCGTTCCATTGAAGGTGGTGTGGCGCACGGTGATGTAGCCGCCGCAGGAATTGGTCACCGTGTATGAAGCCCCGGCCACGAGGCCGGTGATCGTGCTGTATTCCG
>CAZFBP010000402.1:0-2429 GCA_964517255.1 uncultured Chryseobacterium sp. | reverse complement strand
CGTCAGCGAGTCGAGGCCGGTGACGCCCGAGGGACGCGCATCGAAGCGGATCACGTCGATGCCCAGCCCGTAGTTGGACGAATGGCGCGTGAGCATCAGGTCCAAGGTGCTGCGCTCGCGGTAGAGTTTGCCCTTGGCCAGCGCGTTGATGAAGCGCTCCAGATCGGCCGTGCTGGTGATCAAGCCGCCGCCGCCGAACTCCACCGAGGGGTGCAGCACTTCGGTGACATCGCGCCGGCCGTGGTACTGGTGCATCATGTGCGTGTAGCTGCTGTCCCAACTGTCGGTGTAGGTGTCGCGCAGGCCGAGGGGCGTGCAGATGCGTTCTTGCAATAGGGTGTTCAGCGGTGCGCCGCCCGCCTGCTCCACCACCAGAGCCAGCAGCAGGTAGCCCGTATCGGAATAGTGGAAACGGCTGCCCGGCATCGCCGTCTTGCGTTTGGCCATGCCGTGCCGCACGGTGTTGCGCAGATGCTCCTGCGGTGTGTGCGCTTTGCGTGGCCGCAACTGCGTGCGCAGCAGGAAACGCCAATCGTCGAAGATGTAATCGGACAGCCCGCCGCTGTGCGCCAGCAGTTGACGCACCGTAATGGTGTGGCCCAGGTTCCGGCCCTTCACGCGCACCAGCGGACGCACCAGCGCATCAGGGAGGTAATGCACCACGGCGCTATCGAGCCCGATGCGGCCTTGCTCCACCAGTTGCATGGCCAGCACCGCCACGAAGGTCTTGGCCACGCTGGCCGTTTTGTAGCGGTGCCCGGCAGGGTTGGTGGTGTCGCGCTTGCTCACCTGCCCCAGCGCGCCATCGAAACGGTAGTGCGCGCCATACCGGAAGTGGAACTGGAAGTTGTGGCGCTTGTGGCGGCCGTTGGGCTTCATCCAACTGGCCATGCGGTCTTGGGCGAGGGAGTCGAGCCGCGCATCGAACTGCGGGAATGCTGGTGCGAAGAGCAGGGCGGCGAAGAGAAAGAGCGGTGCGCGCATCTCAGTTCGCTTGTGCGAGCCCCCTGATTACCACCTCCGCCTTCTTCGCGCCCACCGTGGCGATCACATCCTCTTCCATCGCCTCCTTGATGCCCTTGATGCTGCCGAAGCGCGTGAGCAGTTTCTGCGCGGTGCCGGGGCCGATGCCGGGGATGGACTCCAACCCTGTTTTGATGATGCGCTTGCTGCGTTTGCCGCGATGGTGCGTGATGCCGAATCGGTGCGCCTCGTTGCGCATGTGCTGGATCATCTTCAGTGAGGAGCTGCGCTTGTCGATGTGCAATGGCACGGAGTCGTCGGGGAAGTAAAGTTCCTCCAGCTTCTTCGCGATGCCCACCACGGCGATCTTGCCGCGTAAGCCGAGGCGATCGAACACATTAGTGGCGGCGTGCAACTGCCCTTTGCCGCCATCGATCACCACCAGTTGCGGCAGCGGCTCGCCCTCGGCGATCAGGCGCGTGTAGCGGCGCTCAACGGCTTCTTCCATGCTCGCGAAATCGTCGGGGCCTTGCACCGTTCGGATGTTGAAGTGACGGTAGTCCTTCTTGCTGGGCTTGGCATCCTTGAACACTACGCACGCGCTCACGGGGTCGGTGCCCTGGGTGTTGCTGTTGTCGAAGCACTCGATGTGGCGCGGAAGCTCGCTGAGGCGGAGGTCCTGCTTGAGCTGCTCGAGGATGCGGTTAGTGGTGGCTTCGGGATCAACGAGCTTCTCCTGCTTGCGCTTGTCGAGGAGGAAGTACTTGGCGTTGCGCTCGCTCAGATCCAGCAGCGCCTTCTTGTCGCCGCGCTGCGGAATGGTGAAGACGAGGCCGGGCACCTCGATGCCGGGGTCGAGCGGCACGATGGCCTCGGGCGCAGAGCTCTTGAAACGCTCGCGCAGTTCGGCGATGGCGAGTTGCAGCAGTTCGGCCTCCGTCTCTTCGAGCTTCGGCTTCAACTCCACGGTGATGCCATGCACCACGGCGCCATCGATCACGCGCAGGTAGTTCACGCAGGCGCCACCAGCATCGATGGCCAGGGCGAACACGTCCACATCGCCGATGTCGGCGTGCACGATGGTGTTGCGCGCCTGGTAGCGCTCGAGCTGCTCGATGCGCGAGCGCAGCACCTCGGCCTTCTCGAACTCGAGCGCGTCGGCGTGCGTGTGCATCTGCTCCTTCAGCAGCTTGGCCACGCCGCGCGTGCGGCCGCGCACGATCTGGCGGATCTGCTTGATGTTGTTGTCGTACTCCCCCTGCATTTGCAAGCCCTCGCAAGGAGCCTTGCAATTGCCCATGTGGTATTCCAGACAGCGCTTGTACTTGCCGCGCTCGATGTTGCGCTCGCTGAGCTCGTAATTGCAGTTGCGCAGCTTGTACATGGTGTTCACGAGCTCCACCACGGTCTTCATCACGCGGCTGCTGGCATAGGGGCCGTAGTACTCGCTGCCGTCGTCCTCCGGG
>CAZFBP010000401.1:0-2431 GCA_964517255.1 uncultured Chryseobacterium sp. | reverse complement strand
ACCGAGCTGATGAAGAGCGCCACGGCCACACCCACGGTCTTGATCCGGTTGCGCAAGGCGAAGCCGATGATGGGATCGTACCACTTCTGGAAACGGTCCATCATGCGGTCGCTGAAGTTGGGTTTGTGCGCCGTGTTGCGCGGCAGCACCAGCGCGCTCATCATGGGCACATAGGTGAGCGAGAGCAACAGGGCACCCAGGATGGCGAAGCTGACGGTGATGGCCATGGGGCGGAACATCTTGCCCTCGATGCCCACCAGTGTGAGGATGGGGATGTACACGATCAGGATGATGATCTCGCCGAAGGCCGCGCTCGTCCGGATCTTGCTGGCGCTCACGAAAACCTCGCGGTCCATCTCCTCGCGGGTAAGGATCCTTCCCTTGAAGCGCGCATGCAGGTGGTGCAGGGTGGCCTCCACGATGATCACGGCGCCGTCCACGATCAATCCGAAATCGATGGCACCAAGCGACATCAAATTGCCGCTGACGCCGAAGGCGTTCATGAGGATGATGGCGAAGAGCATGCACAGTGGGATCACCGAGGCCACGATGAGGCCCGCGCGCCAATTTCCTAGAAAGAGCACCAGCACGAAGATCACGATCAACGCGCCCTCGATCAGGTTCGTCTTCACCGTGCCGATGGCCCGCCCCACCAGTTCGCTGCGCACCAGATAGGGTTCGATCATCAGCCCTTCCGGCAGGGCCTTCTGCACGTTCGGTATGCGCGCTTCAATAGCCTTCACCACTTCGGCGCTGTTGCCACCCTTCAGCATCATCACCGTGCCGCCCACCGCTTCGCCTTCGCCATTGCGGGTGAGCGCACCGTAGCGCGGGGCCGCACCGAAGCCCACCTCGGCCACATCGCCCACCAGGAGCGGCACACCGCCGGGCGGGATCTTCACCACCACCTTGCGGATGTCGTCCAGCGTGCGCAGCAGTCCTTCGCCCCGGATGCTGTAGCTGTTGGGCCGTTTCTCGATGTAGGCGCCGCCGGTGTTCTCGTTGTTGCTCTCCAACGCGAGCAGTAGCTCACCGATGGTGACGCCCATGCTTTGCAAGCGCTTGGGGTCCACGCTCACCTCGTACTGCTTCACCTCGCCGCCGTAGCTGTTCACCTCGGCCACACCGGGTGTGCCCAACAGCTGCCGCACTACGATCCATTCCTGGATGGTGCGCAGCTCGCTGGGGCTGAAGGTGCCCTCGTACCCTTCCTTGGGGTGCAGCACGTATTGGTACACCTCGCCCAACCCGGTGCTTACCGGGGCCATGGTCGGTGTGCCCACCCCGGGCGGTATCAGTGCGGCGGCCTCGCCCAGGCGCTGGTCCACCAAGGTGCGGGCGAAGTACACGTCCACGTCCTCATCGAATACGATGGTCACAAGACTTAGCCCGAAGCGGCTGATGGAGCGGATCTCCACCAGATCGGGCAGGCTGGCCATGGCCCGCTCGATGGGCGCGGTAACGAACTGTTCCACCTCCTGCGCGGCCAGCGTAGGGGTGGTGGTGATCACCTGCACCTGGTTGTTGGTGATGTCGGGTACCGCATCGATCGGCAATTGCGTGAGCGAGTACGCCCCGTAAAGCACCAGCACGAGCGTGAAGAGCCCGATGATGGCCTTGTTGTGTATGGAGAACCGGATGATCCTGTCGATCATGGATGGAAAAACTTGGGAATGGAAGGAAGGACGAATGCGGAACGCGGGTACACAATGGCCCCGGACCGTGCCGAAGCACGGTGCGTTCCCGTTCCGCCGAAGGGCGGATCAACTCAAGCCTTGGGAGGGATCCACACGTTGCCCGTGAAACCACTGGGCGCAACGTTGAGGAATTGCGCACCCACCTTGGTGGTGAGCGGCTGTAGGGAGATCAGGAGAGACCTGTTCACCGGTGAAAGCGCGACCAGGCCACTGCACGCGCAGAACTCGCCGTGGCAATCCTCGCTGAACGGATCGTGGTCGTGCTCATCGTGTTGCTGATCGTCGGTGTGCTCGTTGTGGAAGAGGTCGTGGAAGTCCTCACTGGTATGCTGCTCCAGAAAGTGCATCACCACTTGCGGCACATGCAGCCACTCGTGCAGTTCCAGGGCACTGAAGCCATAGACCGTAAGGGTGAGCAGGAAAAGGAGGCGACGCATTTTCCGGGACGAATGTAGGCTTCAACGGTTGAGATCGCAAGCGTGTTCTCCGCGTGAGCGGGCGAAGCGGCAGCCCGGCGCAGGAAGGGCATTGCGGATGCGAGCAACGAGGCGGCACGACGCAGGCGTGACCCCGCAGTGCCGCAGCCGCTGGCCCTGACAAGACCGGCTAAAGCGCAGCACGCGACCCGGCTGCATTTGAGCCGGGGCACGCCCAAAGAACCACCAGGCGCAGAACAACGATCTTCAGCACCGAGTTCGCGCTGCGCCTCATGGGCGACGTGCAGCAGTACTTCA
>CAZFBP010000400.1:1513-2433 GCA_964517255.1 uncultured Chryseobacterium sp. | reverse complement strand
GGACAGCGCAGTGACATCTTCCGGTGGCGACCCATCAGCAGCGACCGGCGCCATGCGCGTGAACCATTGGATGAGCCAGAATGTGAACCTGCTCCTCCCGCTGCTGCTGCTGATCCTCGCGTCCTTCGATCGCTTGCTGTTCCCACGCACCCCGCTGCGATGGGTGGAGCGACTGGTGCATTACCTCTTCGCCGCAGGAACCTATTTGATCATCTCCTCCACGACATTGCCGCTGGCCAAGCTGTGGCCGGTGTTCCAGCTGTTCAACTTCATCGTCATCTTCGGAGTGATCATCTACGCCACGCTCTCCGTGCATCGGCGCAGCGTTTGGAATGTGGCCAAGGCGATGGTGATGACGCCCGTGGCCTTCGTGGCCTACATCGCACTCTGCTCAGTGCTCGTGGCTATGCTGCTCGGCGTGCCCTTGACTGATCTGGTGGTGAAGCGATAGCATGGCAAGGGCCACAGTCCTTCTCCCCTTCCGCAACGCATCGGCATCACTCGACGCCGCCATCGCCAGCATCGCGCAGCAGACCCATTCCAATTGGAATATGCTGCTGATCGACAATGCGAGCACGGATGTAAGCCCCGGGATCGCGAAGCGATGGGTTGACCGTGACGCGCGCATTGCCCTCTTGCATGAGTCCCGCATCGGCATCGCGCATGCGCTCACCACCGGATTGAATCATGCCGAAGGCGCATACATCGCGCGCATGGATGCCGACGACCTCAGCCATCCGGAACGCTTAGCGAAACAAGTGGCCTGGCTCGAGGCGCATCCCGAAGTCGGTGTTTTGGGAACGCGGACGGCTTTCATCAGCACGGTGGAAGAGAGCCGAGGCATGCGATCATTCGTGCTGTGGCAGGACGCGATCATCACTCCGCACGAGACGCGGCAGTGGTTGTCCGCCGCATTGTCG
>CAZFBP010000400.1:0-1503 GCA_964517255.1 uncultured Chryseobacterium sp. | reverse complement strand
CGCGCATCCCACAGTGATGTTCCGGCGGGCACTTGTGGAGCTCCATGGCGGCTATGATACCGGCCCCTTGCCCGAGGATCACGAACTGTGGTTGCGCTGGATGGATGCAGGCGTGCGCTTCGCGAAGCTGCCTGAGGAGCTGCTCACCTGGAACGACCATGCCCACCGCCTCAGCCGCACGCATGCGAACTACAGCGTGGATGCGTTCTTCGACACGAAGGCGAAATGGCTGGCGCGATGGATGAAGCGCAAGCTGAATGGCCGACCGATCATCGTCGCCGGCACGAGCACCCTGTGCCGCGATCGCGCTGCGAAACTGGAGGCCGAGGGCATCGCCGTCCGCGCCTTCACCGATATGAAGCAGCGCGAGGTGCCGGGCTTCGCTTTCATTCCCCACGATCGACTGCCGCTTGCTGGCAAGGCCTTCATCGTGTCGTTCATCAGCCAGCGCGGCGCGGGTGATCGGATCGCGGAATTCCTTTCGTCGCGTGGGTTATCGGAGGGCGAGGACTTCATCCTGGCCGCTTAGTGCAGATCTAACTTGGCCGCATGTCTTCAGCGCTGGACATCCGGCAACGCCTCCGCATCCATTTCGATTCCGGCGCGACGCGCTCCTACGCGGCGCGCCACGATGCGTTGAAGCGTTTCCAAGCGTGCCTGCGAAAGCATGAGGAAGAGCTGCTCGCCGCCATGCACGCCGACATGCGCAAGCCGCGCTTCGAGGCCTACATGAGCGACGTGGGCCTGGTGTACGCCGCCATCGACCATGCGCTCTTGCACCTGAAGGATTGGATGCGCCCGCAGCGCGCGCCTTCGCCCTTGGCCATTCAGGTAGCGGAAAGCCACTTGAATGCCGAACCACTCGGGGTGGTGCTCATCATCGCACCGTGGAATTATCCCGCGTTGCTCCTGCTCTCGCCGCTGGTGGGCGCCATCGCCGCAGGCAACTGCGCCGTGCTGAAGCCCAGTGAGGATGCGCCGCACACCGCAGCGGTGGTGGAATGGATCGTCGCAGCGGCTTTCGATCCCGCGCACGTGGCTGTTGCTCAAGGGCACGGCTCCGAGGTGGTACCCGCGTTGATGAAAGGCTTCCGATTCGACCATGTGTTCTTCACCGGCAGTCAGCGCGTGGGCAGAGCGATCATGTCGATGGCTGCCGAGCAACTGGTACCGGTCACGCTGGAACTCGGCGGCAAGAGCCCCGCCATCGTTGATCGCAGCGCCGACATCCACAAGGCCGCCAAGCGCATCGCGTGGAGCAAGTACTTCAATGCCGGGCAGACCTGCATCGCTACGGATCACGCGCTCGTGCATGAATCGGTGATGGATGAGTTCCTTGATCGATTCGCGCGCTTCGTGAAGAGGGCCTACGGCGAGGACCCGCAGCAGAGCCCCGATTACGCCCGCTTGGTGAACGACCGCCGCTTCGACACGGTGAGCGCCTACCTGAGCCAAGGCAAGCGTTTCATCAGCGGCGCCACGGACAGGGCCGATCGCTACATA
>CAZFBP010000399.1:0-2448 GCA_964517255.1 uncultured Chryseobacterium sp. | reverse complement strand
CCGGTGTCGATTTAGCGAATAGCCGTGCTCGTCGAAGGCTTGCGAGCAAGCCGAATCGCCCCGATAGCTTGGCCGCGCGACAACTGACCCCGTGCCTAGGACGGTAAAGCACCTCTTCGCTCCCAGGGCCGAAGGCTCACTCTGCCCCGTCGTCTGCGTTCTTTGTGATGGCGCCGGCCGGTCCTTGCATCTTCACCTTTCTCCAGAGCGACCCGTGCTCGCATTCAAGCACTTGGGCGGAGATGGCCTTCGCATCACATTGACGAGCGTTGAATCCATCGCGAAGGCGTTCGTCGCCGAATTGACCAACGCACGGCCCGAGGGCCCGTGCGTTCTGATCGGGTATTCGTTCGGTGGGATCGTGGCCTTCGAGATGGCCCAGCAGCTCAGGACCGCAGGGTACGATGTGCGTTCCCAGGTGCTCATTGATAGTTACTCGCCAGGGCTGCATGAGCAGGCCATGCGGCAAGGCCACAGCTTCTACAGTGGAATCAAGGAGCGAATGCTCCACGAGGTGGTGGAGAAACGGCTTGGCAAAGGGCGCGCGCTCAGCAACCGTCTGAATCACCGTCATATCATCGACACCTATGACCAGGCAACGAGAAGCTATGAGGCCAGGCCATGCACGGGCCCGATGGCGGTGATCAAGGCGGCGAAGAGCTGGGGTCCGGTTGACTTGGGGTGGCACGCCCTCGCGCAAGGCGGATTCGCATCGCAGGTGATGCCATGCGACCACTATGATATCGTGCGCGCCGAGCATCTCCCAGAACTCGCGGCGATCATCGAGGCCCTGCTGGAAATGAGCCGATGCTGAACGCTTGCGTTCCTTCGCGGCGTGGAAAGCCGTGAGCTGCGCCTATCATGCGCCGCGACCGATCGCGTGGATTGGCCGCGGCCAGGCGAAGGAGATGCGCGTTACGACGCTGATGCACGGCTCGTCGCGGCGACGCTCAGTGAGCTGCGGGGCCTTCGACAACAATTCGAATCGATCCTGGACGAAGAGGAAAAGGACCGCGCCGCCCGCTTCCGCTTCGAGCCCGATCGCGAACGCTTCATCCTGGGCCACGGGATGCTGCGCGAGATTCTCGGACGCGTCTTGAAGATGGATCCTGCCACGCTTCGCTTCTCCCGAGGCGCCCATGGCAAGCCCGTCGCCCTAGGCGGCGACCTGCACTTCAATTTCAGCGATACGAAGGATGCCGTGCTCGTGGGCCTCTCAACCGCAGGCGAACTGGGGGTGGATCTGGAGACGATGGAGAGGCGCGTGGATCATGTCGCCGTGGCCGACCACTACTTCACCACCAATGAAGTGGCAGTCCTGAATGGCGGCGAAGGCGATCAGCGGAAGCGCCGCTTCCTCGAGCTCTGGACGCGGAAAGAAGCCGTGCTGAAGGCCTGCGGGATCGGGCTCATGGACGACCTGAAGGAGTTGAGCGTGCTCGATGGGCATAATGCGCTTCGCATCACGCACCCCGGCTTCATGCACGTTGCGGCCCCGGCGTACCACCTCCGCACCTGGCAGTTGGGCGATTCGCACTTGGTGAGCCTGGCCACGGCGGCACACGCCAACGTGGTGCTTGCGCGTTTCACGCCTTGATCAATCCGTGTCGCCCCAGAAGCGCGCGTGGAAGTTTAGCAGGTTCAGCCGCTCGGTGGCGCGGGTGACCGCTGTGTAGAGCCAGCGCACGTACTCCCGGTCGATCATCTCCTCCGTCACGTAGCCCTGATCCACGAACACTTCGCGCCACTGCCCGCCCTGCGCTTTGTGGCAGGTAACGGCATACGCGTACTTCACCTGCAAGGCATTGGCATGCGGATCTTCGCGCATGATCCGGAAGAGCGCCTTCTTGGTGGCGACCGGAAACGCCGCGCGCACGGATTGGATCAGGAGCTTCATCCTGGGCGAAGGCAGCGCTGGGCTTTCCACAGCAAGTGTGTCGAGCATCACCTTCACTTCCAGCTCGCGCTCCTCAACGCCATTCCACCAGAGCGCGGTGATGTCGGCGAAGCGCAGTCCGTAGCGCTCCTCTACACGATGCACGCGGCTCACGGTCATGGGCTCGCCGTTGGCGATGAGCTCTGCCTTGCCGTTGCGCCCGGCCCAGAGGTAGTTGTTCTTCACCACCATCAGGCGGTCGCCGGGCGTCAGCTCTTCCTCGTACCCGTGGATGCGCACGCGCACTTGCTGGTTGTACTGGTACGCGCGCTTGTTGCTGCGGCAGATCACGCAGACCTCATCATCGCCGTATCGCCCGTAGGCCGATTCCAACGCGTCCTGCAGGTCATGGCCGTTCACACGTTGCACATCGCGGTAAGGTGTGAAGCGCGGGAGAAGAGGGAGAGAAGAGGGAGTTGAAGGAGGTGAGGAAGGTGAAGGAGGTGAGGGAGGTGAAGGAGGTGAAGCAGGTGAGGGAGGTGAAGCCCGCCGTCGCGAGGGCGCTATGGCGG
>CAZFBP010000398.1:0-2457 GCA_964517255.1 uncultured Chryseobacterium sp. | reverse complement strand
AGGAGAACCGCATCCGCGTGCGCGCCATGCTCGGCGCCTTCATGTTCAGCGGCGACGACGTGGACAAGAAGGTGAAGGTGCTCAGCGGCGGCGAGCGCGCACGCCTTGCGCTGTGCTGCATGCTCCTGAAGCCGCTCAACTTCCTGATCCTCGACGAGCCCACGCACCACCTCGACATCCAGAGCAAGGATGTGCTGAAAGAGGCGCTGAAGAACTACGACGGTACATTCCTGCTCGTGAGCCACGACCGCGATTTCCTCACCGGCCTCACCAATCGCCTGCTCGAGCTCGATCATTTCCGCATCCGCGATCAGCACATGGATATCCTGGAGCTGATCGAGAAGCGCAAGGCCCTGCAGGGCGCCGATATCGGCAAGAGCAGCGCCGCGCAGCCCAAGGTGAAGGCCGGGAAGGCCGACAAGAGCGAGCATGCCGATCGCCGCGAACGCGACAAGGAGCGCAAGCGACTGCAGAGCCAAGTGCAACGCTTGGAGAAGCAGCTCGCGGAACTGGAGGCCGAGGAGAAGAGCCTTCAGGCCGAGGTGATGAAGAGCGGCATGCCCGCCGATGCGGTGCAGACGGGCTACGCGCGCATGGGCGAAGTGGCCGAGCGCATCGCCAGCACCATGAAGGAGTGGGAGAGCGCATCGCAGCGCCTGGAGGAATTGGGCGAGGAGAAGCTCGTGTGAGCGTTACGCAGATCAATAGCGGGCATTGAGGTGACATTGATGCACGTCGCATCGATCCAATCCCCAACGCCATGGCCAGCATGAAACTGCCCCCGCGACAGAAGATGATCAACATGATGTACCTCGTGCTCACCGCGATCCTCGCGCTGAACGTGAGCAAGGAGGTGCTCGACGCCTTCGCCATCATGGATGCCGAGCTGGTGCGCAGCGAGCGCGCCCATGAGCAGCGATCACAGGTGGAGTACGCCGTGTTCGCCGAGATGGCCCAACGCTTCCCTGATAAGTTCGAGGTGAAGCATGCAGAGGCGATGCGTGTGAAAGCCATGGCCGATTCGATCGTTCGGCACCTCGAAGGAATCAAGACCAGCACCATTGCCAAGGCTGATGGTGTGGACCCGTTGCTCCTGCGCGGCAAGGATGCCGATGGCCGCGATACGCTGCGCGCGCTGCTCATGCTGGAGAAGAAGGACGATCGCGATGTGCTCACCAACGCGCTCGTTGGCAGCGAGCCCGGCGCTCCCCGCAAGGGTCCCGGCTCCGCCTATGACATCCGGATGCGCATCACCGGTTTCCGCGATAGCCTGAAGATGCTCGCTGGGGAGAAAAGCCAAGCGTTATCCGCCTCGTTGGATGCGCTCTTCGATTTCAGCGACCGGCGCGATGCCAGCGGCACGCTCAACAATTGGGAGAGCATCAACTTCTACCATGTGCCCTTGGCAGCCGGCATCGCAACGCTGAGCAAGTTGCAGGCTGATGTGCGCGCGGCGGAGAACGACATGGTGAAATGGCTCTACCGGCAATGCGAGATCGAGGACTACCGCATGGGCGCGCTCACCAGTGCTGTGATCCCGCAGAGCAGCATGGTCTTGCTCGGCGATTCGTTCCGCGCCGATGTCTTTATAGCGGCTTACGACCCGAAGAACAAGGCCGAAGTGATCCTTGATGGCACGGGGCCGCTGAAGCAAGGCGACGATGGCAAGGGCAAATTGCGCGTGAAGCCGGGCTCGGTAGGTGAGCACAGGATCAGTGGACGCATCCGCTTCGACGGGCCGAAGGGCGTGGAGGAGATCCCCTACACGACCAGCTACCAGGTAATGGCGCCCTTGCTCGTCGCATCGCCCACCAAGATGAACGTGCTTTATCGCGGCGTGGAGAATCCCATCGAACTGAGCGTGCCGGGCGTTCCGGCGGAGCGCATCCAAGCCACCATCAGCACAGGAAGGATCACGCGTAACGGTCAGGGCTGGGTGGCCACGGGCATGTCGGACTCACAGGCCGAGGTGTACGCCACCGCCACCATGGCCGATGGCAGCACGCGCAGGATCGGGCCGGTGAAGTTCAGGGTGAAGAACCTGCCGCCGCCCTCGGCCTACATCAAGGACAAGGGCTCGGCGGACACGCGCATCAAGCTCAACGATCTGAAGCACGCGAATGGCGTGAGCGTGAAGACGAACACGGAGTTCGGTGACCTGTGGGCGGCGAAGAGCTATCGCTTCACCTTCCAACGTGGCGGCGGAACACCCATCGTTCACGCCTGCACCGGTGGCGCATTCAATGCGGAAGTGAAGGAGGTGCTGGATCGTGCACGCCCCGGTGATCAGGTCTTCATCGAGGAGGTGCGAGCGCAGTTGGCCAACGGCCTGGGTCCTGTGGTGCCGCTCTCGCCAATTTTGCTGAAGGTCCAGCCGTGAGTTGGCCGTGGAGAACGCGCGTCTATATTTGCGCCCCATTGCGGGGTGGAGCAGATGGTAGCTCGTCGGGCTCATAT
>CAZFBP010000397.1:0-2464 GCA_964517255.1 uncultured Chryseobacterium sp. | reverse complement strand
CTAACGAGACTTCGGAGACCTGGAGGCCTGAGCGGCCAAGACGGCGGTAGCGCATGGTGGGCATGGCGGTAAAGCTCGCATTGGCAAGCCGGAAGCGGCAACCCGGGGCAATGCAAGCGCGTCTCCCACGTACCCCATGCGCCTGCTCCTTCCTTTCCTGCTGCTCCTTGCCCAAGCAGTATCGGCGCAACGCTCACCGGAAGAGCTGGCCCGCGCCCGCTTGGTCGATCTCGGCTATCGAGCTGAAGACCTGAGCCAGCTGCGCGTCACCGATTCCTATACCGATGCCCGCACCGGCGTGCAGCACACTTGGATGCGTCAACAGCATCTCGGCGTCGATATCTTCAACAGCGAAGTAGCCATTCATGCACGGGCCAATGGCGAGTTGGCGCATCTCACGCATCGCTTGGCGAAGGATCTTGGGGAAAAGTCGTTGTCCGCGCAGCCGGGCATCGCTCCAGAAGCAGCGCTTGGTCATGTGCTGGCAATAGATGGCGTGACGGCCTCCCCCCCGGCCCTGGTGCGCCACATGCCCGAAAAGCACCGATGGGAGTTCACCGGCGACCCTTCGCCATTCGCAGAACTGGTGTGGATCAGTTTGGAGAATGAACTACGCCTCGCTTGGAATGTGAACTACCTGATGCCCGATGGATCGCATTGGTGGAACGTGCGCATCGATGCGATGAACGGAAAGGAGCTGGAGCGCAACGACTGGGTGGCTTCGTGCGGACCCCTCCATGGGGATCATGCTTCAGACGCCGCACCGATGCCCGCGCCACCCGCAGCGCCGAACGACTTGCGCGTGCTGCCGTTGCCGGTGGAGAGCCCCAACCACGGCGCTCGCGCCATCCGCAACGCACCGTGGACACTGGCACCGAACGCCTCTCCCTTCGGTTGGTACGATGACAACGGGATCGCTGGTGCCGACTACACCATCACACGCGGCAACAACGTGTACGCCTGTGAGGATGTCAACAATGACAACGTGCCCGGCTTCAGTCCCAGCAGCGCCACGCTCGACTTCGATTTCCCGCTCAACCTCGCCAACGCGCCGAGCACGTATCAAGCAGCCTCCATCACCAACCTCTTTTATGCGTGCAACATGATGCACGATGTGTTCTACCAGTACGGCTTCGATGAAGTGAGCGGCAATTTCCAGAGCAACAACTACGGCAACGGCGGCATGGGCAACGACTTCGTGTACGCCGATGGGCAGGATGGATTCGGAACCAACAACGGCAGCTTCGCCACACCGCCCGATGGACAGAACGGCCGCATGTCCATCTTCAACTGGACATTCACCACGCCCAACCGCGATGGCTGCCTGGACAATGGCCTGGTGACGCACGAATACGCGCACGGCATCAGCAATCGCTTGGTCGGTGGGCCGAGCAACGCGAACACGCTCGCCAACCAGGACCAGCCCGGCGAAGGCTGGAGCGACTACATCGCGCTGATGATGACCATGGAGCCGGGCGACCAGGGTTCCGACGTACGTGGACTGGACACCTACCTTTTGAACCAGCCCGTAACAGGAAACGGGATACGCCCCTTTCCCTACACCACGAACACAGCGCTCAACAACCTCACCTACGCCAACACCAACAGCAGCGCCATGTTGCCGGGCGCGCACGGTAACGGCACCATGTGGTGCAGCGTGCTCTGGGACATGACCTGGGACCTGATCGCGCAATACGGATTCAGCGCCGATCTGTACAACGGAACCGCAGGCAACAACATCGCGCTCCATCTCGTGATCGAAGGCATGAAGTACACACCGAGCAGTCCGGGCTTCGTGGATGCACGAGACGGGATCCTGGTGGCCGACCAGGTGCTGCACGGAGGCGTCAACCAGAACCTGATCTGGGCGGCCTTCGCGGCGCGCGGCCTCGGCTTCAGCGCGAACCAAGGCAACCCGTATTGGCGTTTCGATCAAGTGGAAGCCTTCGACCTGCCCACCACGAACAACGTGGGCGTGCGAAGCGCGTTGACCCCGAGCGCGGGCGTATTCCTCGATTGCGACAACGGGCAGGCGGTCACCGTGATCATCCGCAACAACGGCCTTGCCGCCCAAAGCAATTTCAATGTGAGCTATCGCGTGGAAGGCGGCGCGATCATCTCGCAACTGCATGCGGGCACCTTGCAGTCCGGCTTCACGGCGCAGGTCACCTTCCCCGGCACGCTCACGCTCCCGGGCTACGGCGCGCATACCATCAAGGCCTGGACGGGCCTGGTCAGCGACACCTACCACAACGATGATACATTGACCTTCATCGTGAACTGGCAGGCGAATGCCGAGCCCACCATCACGGCGAATGCCGAGGATGCGCTGCTGCCGCCCACGGGCTGGACCGTGGAGAACCCCGACGGCCTCTATGCCTGGAGCAACGCGTCCCTCGCCATGGGCGCCAACTGCGCCACCACGCGCGCCTTCCGCATGAACTACCGCACCTATCTGGCGCCC
>CAZFBP010000396.1:0-2473 GCA_964517255.1 uncultured Chryseobacterium sp. | reverse complement strand
CAGCACCTGAAGCTGCGGGGCCCCAGCGCTGGCGGCACCGTCTCTTTGGGTGTGCGCTCCACCTTCAGCCTATTCAACGGCGGCCACGGTGGTGCTCCCGGCACCGGTGCCGGTGGTCAGGCCCGCGTGCGCATCAGCGACCGCGTGAACACCGATTGGTTCTACGACTATTTGAACGGGACTGCGGGCAAGCTGGCGCACCGGCAGGACCAGCACATCGGCTGGAGCGTGCTGTTCTATGTGCGGAAGCCATCTGCCGAGCGCCAACTCCTGCAACCGTATGTGCTCGCCGGGCACTGCTTCGATTACACCAAGCAGCAAGAGACCGCGGACCCGAGCAACTATGCCGAGCGGTGGAGCAGCGCCGTGCAGGCCGGCCTGGGCACGCACCTCAACGTGACTGACCGCGCGGATTTCTCCGTGGTGTGCCAGTACATGGCGCACCTGGGCACCGACGTGCATGCCGAAGAGCACGATGGCGAAGTGCATTTCCATAAGGAGAAGGGCGCCGACCTCGAAGGGCACCTGCTCATCCATCTGAGCTTCAACTACAAGATCGCCCACCTATGGTAGCGCGCGCCACACTCCTTGCGGCCCTGCTCGCTGCCGTAGCCGCGCAAGCCCAGGACGATGTGCCCGTGGCGGAACCCTTGCTCGTGCGCGGATCCGTCGCCATCAGTCCGGGCTTCATGATGAACCAGCCGACCACCAACATCTACGTGGTGGGCAAACTGGAAGTCTTCACCGACGACAAGGTGAGCCTTCGCGGCGAGGCGCTCTGGTACATCGGCAGCCAGCAGCAGCACGAACCACTGCAGCAGAACAGCCAGATCACCTGCGGCCCCTTCGTGCACTTCACGCACAGGCGGCTCGATCTCGCACTCGGCTTCGAGCCGGGCGTGGCCTTGTCACAGCCTGCGCCGGATCCCGACTTCCTTGACCCGTCCCCACTGCGCATCATCCCCAACATGGCGCTCTGCGGCGGCCTCACCTTCGCCGTGTGGGACTACTTCCAATTCTTCATCGATGCGCGCTACATCCACGCCAACTACACAGGGCCTTACAGCGCCGCCATTCCGTTAGATGAGTTCGTGCTCGGCGCCGGCCTCGGATGGCAGATTCCGGTGAAGCGGCTGGCGAAGAAGAAGTCGTGATTCAATCATCGTTGGAGAGCGGTGCATGCGGGCCATCTTCGCCGCATGCCAGCTGGCAGCGGCTCAGCCATCGACCGGATCGCCTGCGCCTGACCGCATGATTCGGCATGGAGCAGCGATGACGAAACGAACCTCTGAAACCAAAGCGCTGCTCGACGAGGCCTACGACCGCCTCGCGCGCCCGGCCTTCATTGCCGATGACCCCATCCAAGTCCCGCGCGCATTCAGCAAGCGGGAAGACGCGGAAGTGATCGGCTTCCTCACCGCCACCATCGCATGGGGCCAGCGCAAGACCATCATCAGCAACGCCTGGAAGCTGGCGCGCCTGATGGACGAGCGGCCCTTCGACTTCGTGATGAATGCCGATGCCACGGACCTGAAGCATGTGGGCGGATTCGTGCATCGCACGTTCAACGGCACGGACCTCAAACACTTCATCATCGGCCTGCGCCACCTGTGCTCGGAACACGGCGGCATCGAAACAGCCTTCCTCGAGAACGATTCAGTGGGCCACATGGGCACCGCCATCGCTCGCTTCAAGCAGCGCTTCTTCGAGCCGAGGCATCAGCCGCGCACCCGCAAGCACGTCGCCGACCCCTCGAAGGGCAGCAATGCCAAGCGCATCAACATGTACCTGCGCTGGATGGTGCGGCCCGATGATCGCGGTGTGGACCTCGGCTTGTGGAAACGCATCGCACCCGCCGATCTCATGGTGCCCTTGGATGTGCATACCGGCCGCGTGGCGCGCGGGCTGGGCCTGCTCACACGCACGCAGGATGATTGGAAAGCCGTGGAGGCATTGACGTCGGGCCTGCGCGCCTTCGATGCGATGGATCCGGTGAAGTACGATATCGCGCTCTTCGGGCTGGGCGTGGAGGGCGCTTTCGCGAAGCGTGGAAGCGCTCACGCTGATCCGCCCTCCTCTTCCTCCTCCGCTAAAGGCGTCACGCTCGTGTAGGTGCGCCACTTCGCCAGCACGGCTTGCATGTCCGCAGGCAAAGGACTCTCGAAGCGCATGCGCTCACCGGTGGCCGGGTGGTCGAAGTCGAGCGTGCGCGCGTGCAGCGCTTGCCGTGGAAGCAGTGCGAAGCAATTCTCCACGAACTGGCGGTACTTATTGAAGGTCGTGCCTTTGAGGATGCGGTCGCCCCCGTACGCCGCATCGTTGAAGAGCGGGTGGCCGATCCATTGCATGTGCGCGCGGATCTGGTGCGTGCGACCGGTCTCGAGCTTGCACTCCACGAGCGTGACGTAGCGGAAACGCTCAACCACGCGCCATCGCGTGAGCGCGGCCTTGCCGTGCTCGCCATCGGGGAATA
>CAZFBP010000395.1:0-2482 GCA_964517255.1 uncultured Chryseobacterium sp. | reverse complement strand
CGAATTGATGGACCGTCTTCGCGCGCAATTGTCCCAGCGCCCATTGCGCCCACATACACCGGTGGCGAAGCGCGCGGGAAAACGTTCGCCGGTGAGACGCAATGGCGTGACCAGCAATTGAAGCGTGGTGCCCGAGGTGATCAAGGAACTGCGCGAGACCTTCAAGCGCCCCGACATCCTCGTGGTGGCCGGCGGTGTGATCCCGCCGAACGATTACGATTTCCTGAAGCAGGCCGGGTGTTTTGATGTGTACGGGCCGGGGACGAGGATCCCGAAGGCGGCGAAGGGAATCATCGAGGCATTGTCCACAAGGAGATGATCAGGCGCCGCGTGGCCTATGTGCTGCTTGTCCTGTCCGTAGGGACGGGCGCCTCTCTTCTTTGGAGCATAGGCTTCTTCGACCCGAACAAGGTGCTGCTCGAGGTCATTGCCACCACGGGTGGGGACTACGGTGTTGTCTTGGGCACATGAAAACTCAACGCTCCAGCGATCGATACTGTTCAGGGCTTGTCGATATCGAGACATGATGTTTACGTGACAGGCGAACCGGTTCCGTGGGATGCCTACGACTTGAGGTACGATTACCTTCTCGCGGAAGGGGAAGTGATCGGCTACGACGGCCCCGAAGGAGAGCGGTATCCCTTGATGAATGTTATAAGCTGGGCCCAGATCAATGGACTCGACTACTTCCTCCGCAAGTGGCTTTCGATCCTCGGTCTTGTGGTGGCAATCTTGCTTCAATGGAGGAGTAAGGAACCATGAACTCAATTAAACGAGCAGTCTGCTTCGCTGTCTACGGCCCGGGGACGAAGATCCCGGTGGCGGCGAAGGGGATCATTGAAGCATTGTCAAAGTCATGAGGCAGGACATGGGTCGCTGGTGTCCTGATCGCTGTGGTGCAAATCATCGGCTTGACTGCTGCGTTCTTCATCGCCAGTGATTTCAGGCTGGAATAACTCGCGGACTATCTCTTGCGTGATGGGTTGAATCCACTAACGCAATGCCGTTTGCAGGGTTGGAGGCAGGGCATCATCTCGCCGGGCACACCCGTCTGCGCAAGTCGGACGAATTGCGTCTTTCGCATGTGCTCGCGCAGGCAGTCGTAGCCGCCTTGCGGCAGTCGGCCATGGAACATCAATGCAGCCGACCAGTTGAGATTCCATCGCGGCAATGGACTGGACAGGAAAGGAGCGTGCTCACAGCGTCAGCCGCCGCGCAGAGTTCAGGATCCTACGCCGCGACTGAACCATTTGTCCCGCTGTGAAAGGTTCGATGGCTCATCAGGCCTCGTCCCTTCGCGCCGACCTTTACGCCCCATGCGCCTGTTCGTCGTCACGGCCGTAGTGCTGCCCACGCTGCTTTGCGCCCAGGACACCACCCTGGTCTGCAAGAACCTCACGGCCGCGCGGGCCGTGGAGCGCATCGTGGTGGATGGCGTGCTCGACGAGCCCTCGTGGGCCACGGCTGCGATCGGCGCCGAATTCGTGCAGAACGAGCCGCGGCCCAACGAGCCCAGCAATTACCGCAGCGAAGTACGCGTGCTCTTCAGCGACCATGCCATCCATGTGGGCGCTGTCCTCCACGACAAGCCAGACAGCGTGATGTTGCGCCTGAGCGGCCGCGACCAGATCGGCATCACCGATTGGTTCGGCATCGTCCTCGATCCGTACGAGAGCGGCAGGAACGGCTTCGAATTCGTGGTGACGGCAGCAGGCGTGCAGTTCGATGCGATCGTAGCCAACGAAGAGGAAGATGAGAACTGGCACGCGGTCTGGCACAGCGCCACGAAAATGACGCAGCAAGGATGGGTCGCGGAGATGAGCATCCCGTACTCCGCCTTCCGGTTCCCGAAGGCCGAAGAGCATGTGTGGTCCATGCAGCTCATGCGGCTGGTCGGTCGCACGCGCGAGAAGAGCTTTTGGAACCCGATCGACCCGCTGAAAGAAGGATGGCTGCGGCAATGCGGTGTGCTCACGGGCATCAACGGCATCGACGCGCCGCTGCGTCTCATGCTGCTGCCCTACGCTTCGGCTTACGTCCAGCACTTCCCGACGGATGGAGCGGGCGAGAGCGATTGGAACAGCAGTTTCAATGGCGGCATGGATGTGAAGATCGGCCTCAGCGATGCCTACACGCTGGACATGACGCTGATCCCCGACTTCGGGCAGGTGGTGAGCGACAACGTGGTGCTGAACCTCTCACCCTTCGAGGTGCAGTTCAACGAGAACAGGCAGTTCTTCACCGAGGGCACCGAGCTCTTCCAGCGCGGCGATGTGTTCTACAGCCGCAGGATCGGCGGCGTGCCCTTGCTGCGCGGCAACCTCTATTCCTCCTTACGGCCGGGTGAAACGGTGACCGAGGACCCCGGCGTGAGCAAGCTCATCAACGCCACCAAGCTCAGTGGGCGCGGCGCGAAGGGCCTGGGCTTCGGCTTGCTCAACGCATTGACGCGGGCCACTTATGGCACCATCACCGACAGCAC
>CAZFBP010000394.1:0-2493 GCA_964517255.1 uncultured Chryseobacterium sp. | reverse complement strand
CCCCCCCCCCCCCCCCCCCCCCCCCCCCCCCCGCCCCCCCCCCCCCCCCCCCCGGTTTCACGGCTTCGGGCTTGGGTAGGTCGAATTTAAGCCCATCCCCAAGCCGAATCCTAGCACCGTTCCCTCACGCCTTATCCACCAGCGTGAAGCCCATGCCGTGCACGTTCACGATCTGCACCTTGGGGTCGCGCTTCAGGCACTTGCGCAGGCGGCTGATAGTCATCGAGGCTGCTGACGGGGGTACAAGAAGCCCCCAAGCCCGAGGGACGTTCGGTGCGCGGATCAATCCTTCATCACCCTCGCTGCGCCAAGGCGCGCGCCGCTCGCATCAAGCACCTCAATCACATAGCTGCCGCTGGCGATGGCGCTGATGTCGATGGTGTTCTGCACGAGCGTGCCAGAGCGAGCGATTCGGCCGTTGGGATCGTGCAACATGAAGGTGTACGCAGTTGCTGGCAATCCACTCAGTTGTACTCGGTCACGCGTGGGGTTCGGATGAACGCCGGTCATGAGTGGTTTCGAGGAATCAGCGATGCGCTGGCTGCTGAGCGCATCATCGTGGTAGCGCTTCACCGGTGCTGGTAACGTAATCCAAGGCCAGGGGCACTGTATTGCGTCTATGGCGAAATCGCATTGTGCGCCAAGGCTGTCCGGCGATTGGATTACGCCCAGCGTGTCCGCGAATAGCTCCAACGCCATGTAGATCTTCCCATTCGGGCCAAGGGTGAGCACGTTGGCAGTGCTGCCATAGGTGGAATTGGTGGTGTACGTATGAATCAGCACGCGCGACCCCGCCACATCAGATACTTCGAGGTCATACTGGTAGAGGTCGCGGCGGCGAGGACTCAAGCCCGCCGGGGTCCAGAAATCCGCCACATAGAGGTATCGGCCGCTCGGACTGAACTCCACGCCCTTGATGCGGTGGAGATCAGGGAGGACAACCGCTTCCTCCACCTCGCCCGTGGCATCATCGAACAGGTGAAGGCACAAGCTCTCAGGCGTGGAAGTGAGCGGGTGGTAGTTCAGTCTCTCAACGACATTGGCGAATCGATTACCCTGAAGGGTGGGGATCATCTTGCCATGGTCCCAATCCATAGGAGTGGAGGGGCCGACTGAGCTGATCACCGGCGCACCTGTGATGCCAGCGCCAGTGATCGAGTAGGCGTGGAACACATTGCTTGCCGCCAATTGCGCTACGAACCAGTAGTCGATGCCATTCGCATGAGGCACCACCATGCATTTCTGCATCGGGTCCGTCATGAACCAAGTGAAGCCAGTATCCAGCACCGCGGGTTGAATCCCGGGGCCGCCGAGATCGAGTGTGAGAATGCCCATGCGGCGAACTGGTGCGCCATCGCTGTTGTCCTCAAAGAGTCCTAGGAAGAAAGCGCCGTCCAGGAATCCGGGTCGTGGTACGAAGACCCCTGTCTGGCTGGTGCCGCCAACGAAGGGATAGGGCGGATAAGTCGGGTGGTTGCCGATCAACGTGTGTTGCGCGTCCTTGAGGCCCTCAATGCTCGCGTAAACCTTCAACGCCCCGCTCGTATCACTGAGCGCTGCTCCGCTTGCAGATGTCGGCGGGTCCTCAACGTTTATCGGATCACCGGAGGCGAACGTGATCCAGTTGCCGGTCATCAGCCAGTTGGTGTTCCGCTTCTGGCCCCAAAGCCTATCTGGCACTCCGAATAATGCCAGGAACAGAATAGCGACGACTATCGGATGCGCTTGCTGTTTCATAGCTCATCGATTGTGACGTCATCACCATTCTGCCGCACGTAGTACCAGGTGGAGTTGCATTGGAACTCATAGTACCCCGATGGGCATCCCGTGCTGGCGACATCAGCATTCGCGCAATTGCCGCATTGCACCTTGAGGCTATGAAGGAACTCAAAGGCTCCGATCGGAAGCCCGAATGTGCTATTGGCCGCGATCGTCTCGCAATCAAAAAGCACTTCCCAACTCGCCCCGCACCACCCGTTGTGGATGTAGTAGCGAACGCCCATGCTGATGCCAGCATCATTGTACACTGTCTGGCTTTGTGCATCAATCGCCGACGTTGCGAAGAACACGAACAGGGTGCTAATCACCATTGCTCGTTTCAGCCGGCACAGCGGGGAGGAAGAGGCGCTGGTCAGTCGCGTTGCACGGCGCTGGGGGGGGGAGGGTATGCCTTCATGGCCTTGGGTCTTGGTAGGTCGAATGTAACCTTATCCCCAAGCCGAATCCTAGCACCGCTGCCTCACGCCTTATCCACCACCAGCTTGAAGCCCACGCCATGCACGTTCACGATCTGCACCTTGGCATCGCGCTTCAGGTACTTGCGCAGGCGGCTGATGAAGACATCGAGGCTGCGGCCGAGGAAATAGGTGTCGTCGCCCCAGACCATGTTGAGCACCAGCTCGCGTGGCAGCACCTGCTCCACGTGCAGGCATAAGAGGCGCAGCACGTCGGCCTCCTTGCGGGTGAGCTTGCGCTCTTCCTCCGGATGGCTGA
>CAZFBP010000393.1:0-2538 GCA_964517255.1 uncultured Chryseobacterium sp. | reverse complement strand
CACGGACAGACCGCTGCGGGAGCGGTGCGCATGCAGGACACACTGCCGAGGATTAGGAGCTTTCATCCATTGCTATCGAACTGCGCGAGATTGGCAACAAGGTTGTATGTGAACCAGCCATCGCCGGTCTTGAAGATCTGAGGCTTGGCAGTTTGCGCATCTCGCACCAGGCCTACGCCATCATCGAAGGGTAAGAAGGACACGATCTTGGAGTACGGCACTCGAAGGCTCTTGGCGGGGCCAGCGAAGTAGATGTGCTTGTTCGTGATGAACACCGTGCCTTTATCGACTACCACGCGCTCGGTGCTGTAGACCGGTGAACCCTTGAAGGCGCCCACTCGGTAGTACACGCCCTTCATCACTTTCACGCTCACGCCTCGTGAGCCGCCTTGGTAAGCGCGCTTGGTCTTGTCCTCCAAGTACTTGCAGCCAGTGAATGCCCAAACCACTTTCTCGCCCTTCTGAAGGTTAATCGGCAGCGGGTCATCGAATCGCATTCGCTCCGGCAGATTCCCGGCCAGCACCTCACGGATCACAATAGCCTTCACCAGGCGGGTGTGAGCGCCGGTCTTATCAAGATCCTCCTCCGTGAAAGAGAAGCCCTTCTTCAGCGCCACGAGCTTGCGCTCCTCCTCCTCATCGATCACGCCATCCTCCAGGCACGTATCGACGCTGTTGCACCAACCAGCGATGATGGCCACACGCACATCTTCTTTGGTCAGCTTCCCGGATTGCGCCGCCTCGTTGATCAGTTCGCCGATCCTGCCAGCCTCAGACGGCTCCAGAATCGCAGCGACTATGCTCTCCTGCAACTTGTCTTGCAAGACCTTGACAACAGCTACACGCGCTTTTTCTTTCGCATCGCACTCAGCGTGCATGGAACGAAGCAGGCCAGCAGGTTTACCGCAGTAGATGCAATTGCCCATGAGTGCCTGGGTTTGATGGCGGAAAGTAACCAGCCAATCCCAGTCTTCTGTAGCTACGAGTCACAGACTCGCGGAAGCGGGGCGCCTAATCAACGGGATGATAAACTTCTAGGAAAATCGGTCGTTCCATTCCATCCACGCTGATAACTCGAATTAGCATATCAGTTCTTCGGCTATGTGCCCCCTCAACTGTACCACAGGGGCAATACATACCTAAGTGCTTTATGTAGACTGTTTCCTTCTCATGCTTGTGGTCGCAAGGGCAAGTAACCTCGAGGCGCGCCTCGGCTTCTGGAGTCAGTCTTCGATTCGACCTGTCGCATGCATCCTTATTCTTCCAGTAGAACGACTTGTACATGCATCTACATGGGTCGGGGTACAGTCCTCGATAGAGCATTAGGCCAGCTACGGTGAGTGCGCAAATGACCAATGCCAATTTAGCGATTGACTTCACGCGATGAAGGTAGTCTTACTCCGATGATGTTACCACCCTTGGTCATTGGCATCAATCTACTAGCCAAGAGAAACAATGCCTCGAGAACGAGGCTGGCCCTCGTTATAGGCTCCGCTTAATGAATGTCGCCGTGAAGCACTCGCCATTCCATTAGCGGCCTAATGCACATTCGAACATCCGTACTAGAAATGCCTGAGAGCGGCTATTTCTTGCCCTCCCATCTTGGTTCAATTCCTCTGGTGTTGTTGCATTCCTTGAGGGAAACATAAATGACAAATATGAACCCAACAACAATGAAGACCAAGCAGCCAGCCACGCCGGTAGTTGTATCAAGAATTCCCTTTTTCTCTTCGTCACCTGGCGTGCTCATGTTTTTGGGGGGATTGCTATCCGACGAACCTCCAAGGGGCGGTGTTTACTGGTAAACCGGCCACGCTCGCTCTGTCGAATATTCCGACTGAACAAGCGTGGCCGATAATCTCACTGCCGATCAGTTAGAGCTTGCTACCTGCTCTACATGATCAAAGGCTCCGACGAACTTGATTGCTTCTGGCCTAACCTCGTCAACCTTTCCGTCTTCGAATTCAACAAGAGCGCTGACCCACTTGTCCTTACCATTCTCTCCATCCCTTGCGAACGATGCCCAGCCATGAAAATACCCGAATCGTTCGCCGATTCCCCAAGACTCGTTTCCCGAAACGATGACCTTGCGGAGTTCTTCTCGCTTTACTTGATTCATGTGTTTGGATTTTAGAGTTTCAATTTGAAAGGTCTCTTTCTACCCACTGCACATCTCGCACCCCTCTGGATCATCCAGTGAGCAGGAGATCTCCGCCTGGGCTTGCGCTTGTTTGCTGAGCACGTTCATGCGCTCTGCGTTCTGCGCTTCCACGGCGCTCATGGGCAACTCGTTCCCCTCTTGGCTCACGGGTGCGGCCACGCGGGTGGTGGTCGGCGCGCCTGCCTGCGGCAAAGGCAGGCTCATCACGGGGTCCAGCATCACGGTGCTGCCTACGGCGATGCCGTTGGTAGCGCCCACCTTCACTTCGGCGGCTGCAGGCTGCGCGAGCTTGCTCTTATCCACCGTGAACTTGATGGCGTCGGTGGCGGCCTTGGTGCGCAGGTAGTACATGCCGGTCTTCAGGCCCGCCTTCCAGC
>CAZFBP010000392.1:0-2545 GCA_964517255.1 uncultured Chryseobacterium sp. | reverse complement strand
GTGGTGATCGGCGATGCGGCCCAACTGCCGCGCGTGAAGGATGCGCTCTTCCCGCAAGGGATCAAGGCGTATGCGGGTGCTGAAGCACTCGAGCAAGCGGTAGCGATGGAAGGAATCGATACCGTGCTAACGGCCCTCGTGGGCTACGCTGGATTGAAGCCCACGCTGGCGGCCATTGACGCGGGCAAGACCATCGCCCTCGCCAACAAGGAAACGCTGGTTGTTGCCGGCGCGCTCGTTACGAAGGCCGCGAGAGAGAAAGCCGTGAACATCTATCCGGTGGACAGCGAGCACAGCGCCATCTTCCAATGCCTCGCGGGCGAATGGGGGAACCCCATCGAGAAGATCGTGCTCACCGCGAGCGGCGGTCCGTTCCGGGGCAAGAGCCGCGAAGAACTGGCCGCCGTGACCAAGGCGCAAGCGCTCAAGCATCCCAATTGGGACATGGGCGCCAAGATCACCATCGATAGCGCCAGCCTGATGAACAAGGGACTGGAAGCCATCGAGGCGAAATGGCTCTTCAACCTGAAGAAGGAGCAGATCGAGATCGTGGTGCATCCGCAGAGCATCATCCACAGCGTGGTGCAGTTCCGCGATGGCAGCATGAAGGCGCAGATGGGCCTGCCCGACATGAAGCTGCCCATCCAATATGCGCTCTCGTATCCGCAGCGGCTTCCAACTGATTGGCCGCGCTTCGATTTCACCGCGTATCCCGCTCTGACGTTCGAGCAGCCCGACCTCGCCACCTTCCGCAACCTCGCGCTCGCGCTCGAAGCCATGGACCGTGGCGGAAACGCGCCTTGCGTGCTCAATGCCGCCAACGAAGTGGCCGTGGAGTTCTTCCTCAAGGACGCCATCGGTTTCCTGGAGATGAGCGACCTCGTAGAGCATTGCCTTGCCCGCGTCCCTTTCACCCCCGAACCGCAACTTGCCGACCTCATGGCCAGCGACGCCGAAGCCCGGCGACTGGCGCGTGAGCGAGTCCCTTCCGCATGGAGATCCTGATCAAAGGAGCACAGCTCATCCTCAGCCTCAGCATCCTCGTCACGCTGCACGAGCTGGGCCACTACCTGCCCGCGCGCTGGTTCAAGACGCGCGTGGAGAAGTTCTACCTCTTCTTCGACCCCTGGTTCTCGTTGTGGAAGAAGAGGATCGGCGACACCGAGTTCGGCATCGGCTGGATCCCCTTCGGCGGCTACGTGAAGATCAGTGGCATGGTGGACGAGAGCATGGACAAGGCGCAGATGGCCAAGCCCGCCGAGCCGTGGGAGTTCCGGAGCAAGCCCGCATGGCAGCGCCTCATCATCATGGTGGGCGGCGTCACCGTGAACCTGCTGCTGGGCATGGCCATCTACATCATGATCCTCTGGGTATGGGGCCGCGATTACCTGCCCACTGAGAATGCGCTCTACGGCGTGCATGTGAGCAGGACCCTCGAGGCGCAGGGCATGCGCGATGGCGATCGCATCATCAGCGTGAATGGCAAGGCACCGAAGTCCATCGGCGAAGCGCAAGCAGCCATCATGCTCGACGACGCCCGCGACCTGGTGATCGACCGCAATGGCGAGGAAGTGCGTATCACGCTGCCGGAAAAGTTCAGCCAGCTGGCGGTCGATAGCGGCGAGCGCTCGCTGCTCGACGCGCGGATTCCCTTCTACATCGACACCATCGTGCCGGGCTCCGGTGCTGCTCGCAGCGTTTTGCGGAACGGCGATCGCATCGTGTCCGTCGATGGGGTAGCTACGCCCTTCTTCTTTGATTTCAAGAAACGCATCACCACGCGGAAGGATGGTTTCGCCGTGGTGGGCTATGAGCGCGGCGGGCTTCGGGACATGGCCGTGGTGGGCGTTGACAAGCGCGGCACCATCGGCGTGACGCCAAAGGCCTACGAGGCTCTGGTCAAGCTCGGCCATGGCTTCAACACCGTGCATGAGGATTTCTCATTCGTCCAGTCCATCCCGGCAGGCATCGGCAGCGGCATCGAGACGCTCGGCGGCTATGTGAGCTCGTTGAAATTCCTCTTCAGCAAATCGGGCGCAGAGCAGATCGGCGGCTTCGGCGCCATCGGCGGGCTCTTCAGCCCCACGTGGGATTGGCAGGTCTTCTGGAGCATGACTGCATTCCTAAGCATCATCCTCGCCTTCATGAACATCCTGCCCATTCCCGCGCTCGATGGCGGGCACGTGGTCTTCCTGCTCTACGAGATGGTCACCGGTCGTCCGCCGCACCAGCGCGTATTGGAAGTGGCGCAGATGATCGGCATGGTGCTGCTGCTCGGCCTCATCCTGTTCGCCAACGGGAATGATCTGCTGAAGGCGGTGTTCAAGTAGGTCGTTCGTTGGAGGTTGAAGGTTGAGCGGGTTGAGGGTTGTTCAACCCGCAACCATCCCGCGATTCAACCTACAACCCCCAACCGGCACTTGCCGTAAGAGCGGCCATGCCACACGTGATCCTGGTGGAGGACGATGCCCTGGTGCGCAAGCTGCTGGAGAAGCGACTGCTTCTGGCGGGCTGGGAAGTGAGCGCGCTGCGCGATGGCAGCAAC
>CAZFBP010000391.1:1997-2546 GCA_964517255.1 uncultured Chryseobacterium sp. | reverse complement strand
AGCAGGGGCTGCGCAGGACCGAGGCGGTGATCGACGCGGCGATGCTGCGCCTGCGGCCCATCCTGATGACCACGCTGGCCATGGTGCTCGGTGTGCTGCCCATCGCCCTGGGCCTGGGTGCCGCCGCCAAAAGCCGTGTCCCGATGGGCATCGTCATCATCGGCGGACTGCTCTTCTCGCTCGTGCTCACCCTGTACGTGGTGCCGGCCTTGTACAGCTACATGAGCCGGGAGCGATCGGATGGAGGCGCGGAGGAGAAGGGAGCAGGTGGACCGGCCGAAGAGGATGGTGGCATGGACCAAGCCCAGTTGAACGCATGAGAACCCTCATCACCTCTTCCCTTCTTCTTCTCATCTCCGGCGTTCACGCCCAGCCCCTCACGCCCGACCAGGCCGTGGCCATCGCGCTGGAGCACAACCCCGAGGTGCGTTCGGCCCGGCTGGAGGCGCGCAGTGCCGAGCTCCTGAACAACGTGGGCCATGCGGGCATGCTGCCGACGCTCGACGCCGTGGGCTCGTACGCCGTGGACAACAGCGCCACGAAGCAGAC
>CAZFBP010000391.1:478-1987 GCA_964517255.1 uncultured Chryseobacterium sp. | reverse complement strand
CTTCAGCGGGGATACCCGGGAGGCGTCCGACGCGGACCAACGCGTGCTCGATGCCGCCGTTCAGTTGAACTGGACCGTGTTCGACGGCCTGGCCATGTTCGCCGCGAAAGGGCGGGCGGCGGCGACCGAGGAACTGGGCCGGGCCGTGCTCCGGCAGCGTGTGGAGGCCACGGCCTTCGAGGTGCTGGACATGTACTACCGGCTGGTGCAGTTCCGCAAGGCCATCGCGGTGCAGCGCGAAGGGCTGCGGATCTCGCAGGAGCGATCCCGGATCGCCGTGACCGGCGAACGCCACGGTAGCATGAGCGGCCTGGATGTGGTGCAGGCACAGCTCGATGTGGCCGCGGACAGCGCGGCGGTGCTCGACCTCCAGGTACAGGAAGCGGTGACCGTCTCCCGCTTGAACGCCCTGCTGGGCCGCGACCCGTCCACGCCCGTGCTGGTGGTGGCCGAGGTACCCGACGCGGACAGCCTGGGCCTACGGCAGGTGCAGGAAGCGGCGCGGCAGGCGAACAGCACCGTGCAACAGGCACGGCTGGAGCGTGTGGCGGCGGACCATCAGGTCCGGGAGCTGCGCGGCGCCCTTCTGCCGCAGATCGATGTCTATGCCAACTACGGCTACACCGCGAGCACCTCGGCCGTGGGCTTCCTGCAGAGCAACAGGTCCATCGGTCCGGACCATGGCGCCCGCCTGCGCATACCGCTGTTCCGCGGCCTTCAGGCCCGACGTGCGGTGCAGGTCGCCAAGCTGGACCGCGAACAGGCGGGGCTCGAGGAGGAACAGGCCAGGCTCACCCTGGAGGAGGGTATCCTCAACGCGTGGGCGACCTACAGCGCGGCGATGCGCCGGGTGGCGCTGGAAACGTTGAACCTGACCGGTGCACGCAAGCAGGGCGAGGTGGCCCTGGAGGGGTATCGCATCGGCACCCTCTCCGGCATCGAATTGCGCGAGGTACAGCTCGGGCTGGTCCATGCCGAGCGGCGCTTGCTGGTGGCCCGCTATGAGGCCAAGCTGGCGGAGCTCCGGCTCAAGTGGCTGGCCGGCGCGCTGGTGTGACCTCCTGCCCGCTCCGACCCGCGGCCCCGAGCCCTTGAAGGGCGATCCTGGCCTTCCTGGCACCCACCAAGGCCACCACCTCCTCCGGCCGCGCCTCGCGGATGCCCTGTACGGAGCCGAAACGCTGGAGCAGCTTTTGCGCGGTGGCCGGGCCGATGCCGGGGATGTCCTCCAGGCCGGTGCGTACGATGCGCTTGCTGCGCTTGCCGCGGTGGTGCGTGATGCCGAAGCGGTGCGCCTCGTTGCGCATGTGCTGTATCAGCCGCAGGCTGCTGCTGCGCTTGTCGATGTGCAGCGGATAGGGATCGCCGGGGAAGAAGATCTCCTCCAGGTTCTTCGCGATGCCCACCAACGCCACTTTGCCGCGCAGCCCCAGGCGGTCGAACACGTTGAGCGCGGCGTGCAGCTGGCCCTTGCCGCCATCGATCACCACCAATTGCGGCAGCGGTTCA
>CAZFBP010000391.1:0-468 GCA_964517255.1 uncultured Chryseobacterium sp. | reverse complement strand
GGCGCTCCACGGCCTCTTCCATGCTGGCGAAGTCGTCCGGTCCCTCCACCGTGCGGATGTTGAAGTGGCGGTAGTCCTTCTTGCTGGGCTTGGCGTCCTTGAACACCACGCAGGCGCTCACCGGGTCGGTGCCCTGGGTGTTGCTGTTGTCGAAGCATTCGATGTGGCGCGGCAGCTCGGTGAGGCGCAGGTCCTGCTTCAACTGCTCCAGGATGCGGTCCGTGGCGGCCTCGGGGTCCACCAGCGCTTCCTGCTTCTGCTTCTCCAGCATGAAGTAGTTGGCGTTGCGTTCGCCCATCTCCAGCAAGTGCTTCTTGTCGCCGCGCTGGGGCACGGTGAAGAGCAGGCCCGGCATCTCGATGCCCGGGTCCATGGGCACCACGGCCTCGGGCGCGCTGCTGCGGAAGCGTTGGCGCAGCTCGGCGATGGCGTATTGCAGCACCTCGTCATCGGGCTCGTCCAGGCGGC
>CAZFBP010000390.1:1698-2549 GCA_964517255.1 uncultured Chryseobacterium sp. | reverse complement strand
GCACAAGGCGTGGTGAAGGCGATTGACGACAACAGCCGTCAGCTTGCCGAGGCGCTGGTGGATGGCACGAGCATCGTCATCACCACATTGCAGAAATTCCCATGGGTGCTGAAGGGTTTGCTGAACATCGCAGCAGGCGGCGACTACGAGGGTCTATCGGAGGTGGAGAAGCAGATCGCCGCTGAGCAAGCCGCCGTGTACGAGACCAAGATCAGCAAGCGCCGCTATGCGCTCATCGTGGACGAAGCGCACAGCAGCCAGAGCGGTGAGGCCGCACGCGAACTGAAAGGCATACTCGGTGCCGGGCAAGGCGAAGAGGGAGAAGACATCAGCAGTGAAGATGTGCTCACCAAGGTGATGAGCGCGCGGGGCAAGCAGAAGAACATCAGCTTCTTCGCCTTCACCGCCACGCCCAAGGGCAAGACCCTGGAGTTGTTCGGTCGCATGGGTGCCAGCGGCAAGCCGGAGGCCTTCCACCTGTATAGTATGCGGCAGGCCATCGAGGAGAAGTTCATCCTGGATGTGTTGCAGCACTACACCACCTACGACACCTACTACCGGTTGGTGAAGTCCATCGAGGACGACCCCAACCTTCCGAAGAAGAAGGCGACACGCTCGCTGGGCAAGTTCATGAGCTTGCACCCGCACAACATCGAGCAGAAGACCGAAGTGATGGTGGAGCACTTCCGCCTGCACGTGCGGAAGTTGCTCGGTGGCAAGGCCAAGGCCATGGTGGTGTGCGGGTCGCGCTTGCACGCGGTGCGCTACTTCGAGGCCTTCACGCGCTACGTCAAAGAGCATGGCTACACGGACGTGAACCCAATGGTGGCTTTCAGCGGCAAGGTCACCGA
>CAZFBP010000390.1:0-1688 GCA_964517255.1 uncultured Chryseobacterium sp. | reverse complement strand
CGACCCGGACAATCGATTGGAATACACCGAGCCTGGCATGAACAAGGATGTGGCTACGGGCAACTCCATCAGCGAAGCACAACTGCCCGCACGGTTCGATAGTCCGGACTACAACGTGCTCCTAGTGGCGAACAAATACCAGACAGGCTTCGACCAGCCCAAGCTGCACACCATGTATGTGGATAAGCGTTTGGACGGTGTGCAAGCCGTGCAGACGCTGAGCCGATTGAACCGCACCTATCCCGGGAAGGAGCATCCCTTCGTACTGGATTTCGTGAACAACACAGAGGACATCTACACGGCCTTCAAGCCATTCTTCGATGCCACCACCTTGCTGGAACCCGCGAAGCCGGAGCAGCTCGAAGCACTGAAGCACGAGTTGGCACAGATGCAGGTCTATCACACAACCGAAGTGGAAGCCTTCGCGGCCATCTTCTATCAGCCTGCTACTCGGCACAAAGCAGCGGACCACGGGCGGCTTGAGAAGCACGTGCAACCTGCCATCGACCGCTTCCGCGCACTGGAGAACGATGACTTGCGCCAGGCCTTCCGCGACAAGTTGCGCGCCTACGCGAACCTCTATTCGTTCATGAGCCAGATCATGCCGTGGGCCGATGCCGAGTTGGAGAAGCTATACAGCTACGGGCGCTTCCTGTTACCGCACCTGCCTTCGCAGAAGGAGTTCAAGATTGTGCGCCCAGAAGACGATGTGGCCCTGCGCTACTACCGCTTAGAGCGCAGCAGCACCGGTGCCATCGACCTGAAGACGGGCGAGATCGTTCCCATCGGTGGACCCACGGCAGTCGGCACCGGAAAGCAAGACGACGCGGAGGCTCCGCTCTCGACCATCATTGGTGTGCTCAATGAACGCTTCACCACCGAATTCACCGAGGCGGATCAGCTGTTCTTCGATCAGGTACAGGCCGAAGCAGCCGAGGATGCACGCGTGATCGAAACGGCACTTGCCAATCCCGAGGACAAATTCCTGCTCGGCATCCGCGAGATCATGGACAACATGATGATCCAGCGCATGGAGAAGAACGATCGCATCGTGACCAAGTACTTGGACGACCAAGCGTTCAAGGAGCTTGCGTTCAAGTTGATGGGCAAGGCCTTGTACCAGCAGATCATTGAGCAGACGAACCGATAGCCCTACACGCCCACATGACCCTCCCCACCTTCTCCGAGAACGCTATCCAAGGCCGCGTGGCCGAGACCATCATCCAGGAGCTCATTCGAAGACCCCCGCAGGCTCTCCCGACCTCGGGGGCCCTGCGTTCCATGGCCCCGCATTGCCAGCGCGCTCCGGGCAGGATACGCAAGGCCCGGTGCCTTGCTTAGGTTTGAACACAGCGAGGCATGGCATACGGTAGGATCACGGCAACCGTCTTGTTCGCGGGCTTGCTTGCGCCCAACGCGCAAGCGCAAGACCACGGCAGCACCATTTACGCGCGCGTGAGCGGCGCGGTGGCCTGGGTGGAGAGCATAAGCACGGATAGCCTGCACCGATACCGGGGCAGCGGTGTGGTGCTGAAGGACCAGGGCCTGCTGGTGACCAATTTCCATGTGTATAAGAGCGGAGGCACGCTTACCGCGCGGCTGGGCAACACGCCGCTGCGCTTGGGCAACATCCTTTGTGCGGACAAGGCGCGCGATGTGCTGGTGGTGAATGTGCTGGGCACCACGCC
>CAZFBP010000389.1:0-2553 GCA_964517255.1 uncultured Chryseobacterium sp. | reverse complement strand
TCTCCACCGCGTAACTGGCACTGTGGCCCTTCGCGAAGCTGAAGCTGGCGAAGCTCTGGATCTGGCGCCACACCTCTTCGGCCTCGCCGGGCGGATAACCGAAGGCCTTGCAGTTGGCGAAGAACTTCTGCTCCACCACCTTGAACTCCGGACGGTCGCGGTAGCGGATGTTCATGCCGCGCCGCACGGTGTCCGACTCCTCCAGATCGAGCCCGCCGTAGAGATGCACCACCCGGATCACATCCTCTTGATACACCATCACGCCATAGGTCTCGGGCATGATCTCCAGCAAGCGCTTCGGCGCGTTCTTGCGGCGCTCGGGATCGTTGTGGCGCAGCAGGTACTCGCGCATCATGCCGCTCTCCGCCACACCCGGACGGATGATGCTGCTCGCAGCGACAAGGCCGAGGTAGTCGTCAACCTTCAGCTTCTTCAGCAGCATGCGCATGGCGGGGCTCTCCACATAGAAGCAACCGATGGTGTCGCCCACACGGATCAGGTCCTTGATCGCGGGATCTTGCTTGAAGCCCTTGATGTCGTGGATGTCAACCGCTTCGCGGAATGAAGAATGATCAATGCAAAATGTAGAATGTGAAACGCCCTCCGAGCAAGCTCCGCCCTTCGCCGTTTTACATTCTTCATTCATCATTCTACATTTTGCATTCACTAGTTCCACAGCATCCCGTATGTGCCCCAGCCCGCGCTGGCTCAGCAGGTCGAATTTGTGCAAGCCCAGGTCCTCGCACTCCAGCATGCTGATCTGCGTGACGGGGAATCCTTTCGGCGGACGGAACAGCGCGGTGAAATGCGCGACGGGCTTCTCCGTGATCACGATGCCACCGGCGTGGATGCCCAAGTGATGCGGCATGCCGATCAAGCGCTGGCTGTAACGGATCACCGCCTGCGCAACCTTGTCCAGCTCGCCGCTCTTCGCATGCGCGCTCGGACGACCGCGCGAGAAGTATCCGTGGTCGCCCTCGCTAAGCGCATCGATCTCCGAAGGCGGGAGCCCCACCGCCTTGCCCAGCTCGCGCACCGCGCCGCGCCATTGGAAGGTGGTGTACGTGGCGATCTGCGCAGCGTGGATTTTCCCCACGCCATCGCCGTTGTATTTGGCGAACACATAGCGGTACACCTCATCGCGGTCCTTCCAGCTGAAGTCGATGTCGAAGTCGGGCGGTTTCTTGCGCGCGGTGCTGATGAAGCGCTCGAAATAGAGGTCGAGCTCCATCGGGTCCACATCGGTGATGCGCAGGCAATAGGCCACCAGGCTGTTGGCGCCGCTGCCGCGCCCCACGTGGAAGAAGCCGCGGCTGCGCGCGTGGTTCACGATGTCCTGGTTGATGAGGAAGTAGCTGATGAAGCCCATCTTCTCGATCACGTCCAGCTCGTGCCAGAGCCGCGCCATCACCTTCGCGCTCGCGTTCGGGTAGCGGTACTTCAGGCCCTCGAGCGCATCGCGGTGCAGTTGCTCGCGGTCCGCGCGCACATCGTCCGTGAAGGCCGCGCGCGTCTTGTCGCTGCCATCGAAGGCGATGCTGCATTCCTCCAGCAGGAGCGCGGCGTTGTCCACCAATTGCGGGAAGTCGCGGTAGATATGGCGTGCCTCTTCCTCCGTACGGAAGAACTCATCGGCATCGGCGAGCTCCTCCTTCGGCAGTTTGCTCACCACGGTGTTCTGCGCCACGGTGCGCAACAGGCGGTGCGTGTTCCAGTCCGTCTTCTTCTGGAAGGTCACCGGCATCAAGGCCACGAGGTCCTTCATCCGCTGCGCCCACGGCGAGAATGGCAATCGCGTCAACTCGCTCGGCCGGATGCCCACGCGCTCGTCCGGTCGCAGTTGCTGCGGTGCGTTGGCGAAGGGGTAGATGAAGAAGACATCATCCAACTCGGGCGCGTGCGAAGGCAACGGTTCATCATCCAACAAGTGCGCGCTCAGCATTTCGTTTAATCGTTGGAAACCCGCGCTGCTCTTCGCGATGCCGATGTAGAGCAGCTTCGGCCCTTGCCTGAACTCGATCCCCGCCACCGGCCGCACGCCAAAACGCGAAGCATCGCGCACGAAGTCGGGAATGCCCGCCGAGCAATGGATATCGGTGAGCGCGAAGGAGCGCACGCCACATTTCGCCGCTTGCTCCAGCAGCGCCTCGGGCTTCATCACGCCGTACTTGAAACTGAACCAGCTGTGGCAGGTGAGGAACATGACTGATGCTTCGTGAGCTGCTCCCTCTCCTTTGGAGAGGGCTGGAGTGAGGGGCATTTTGGCCGCCTGCGGGCTGTCCGCTTTAGCTGCCTCGGCTCAGCGGGTGTGGCTGCGGCTGCGGTGGCTTCCTCTGGTCGCCTCCTCGCATCGCGCCACACCTGCGCTTCGCCTTCGGCAGGCTATCGCTCCCATCCCTGGCGGGGCTTGACGTTTTCCCCGTCGATCGCGGGGTTCAGAAGGTACGGCCGATCAGATGAACACAGAATCAGAAATCATGATTCCAGCCCGAAGGGCAGGTCAGCCCGGAATGACAAAAGCATGCGTCAACTTCGCGCCCCATGCCAGATTCA
>CAZFBP010000388.1:0-2554 GCA_964517255.1 uncultured Chryseobacterium sp. | reverse complement strand
TGGATCTTCGCGGATGAGGTGTTGATCGAGGCGGAGTGAGCATCTGCTGTTGCGAACAACTATCCCACTCGAACCCGGATTCCATGCTCCCCTCTCCCCACGCAACCATGACCACCCCCACCCGCATCACCATCACCACCCACGTCAACAAGCCCGTGGCCCACGTCTGGAGGTTCTGGACCGAGCCAGCCCACATCATGCAATGGAACGCCGCCAGCGATGACTGGCATTGCCCCAAGGCCGCCAACGACCTGCGCACGGGCGGCAGATTCTCCAGCACCATGGCTGCGCGCGATGGCAGCTTCAGCTTCAACTTCGAGGGCGTGTACGATGATGTGCGACTCTGCGAACGCATCGCCTACACCATGGGCGATGGACGCACGTGCGAGATCCTCTTCGCAGAGGTGGCCGGAGCCACACGGGTGACCGAGATCTTCGATGCCGAAACGCAGAACCCCGTGGAGATGCAACGTGCCGGCTGGCAGGCGATCCTGGATCGCTTCAAGGCGCACGCTGAAGCCCAGTCATGATTCAGACCTGTTTGAGAAGCGCCATGATCACCACGCCCGAGCTCACCACCACCGCGTCACAAGCCACGGCTTCCATCCATCTGGTGATCCCCGCCATGGAGATGGGCCGCCACATGGATCCTGCCATTCAGGAGATCATCAAGACCATCACCGACCAGGGCGTCAGTATCACCGGTCCGATGTTCAGCTACCACCATCGCCGTCCCAGCGACGCCTTCGACTTCGAGATCGGCTTCCCTGTATCGAGGGCCGTGAAGGAGCTAGGGCGTGTGAAGAACAGCAGCCTGCCTGCCGTGAATGTGGCGCGCGCTGTGCACCAAGGACCGTACGAGCACTTGGGCAAGGCATGGGGCGAGTTGCAGGCGTGGGTCCGCGCGGGGAAGCTGTCCGAGAGCGGACGCTTCTTCGAGCGCTACTTGAATAATCCTGATGAGGTGAAGGACCCGATGGAATACCGCACGGAACTCAACTGGATAATCGGATGAGCTGCTTGAAAGCCACCGAAGAATTCCTCGCTGCTCTGCCGACAGCGCAGCGCGCGGCCCTGGAAAAGCTGCGCAAGCAGATCCTCGCGGCATGCCCAGACGCTGAAGAGCACTTCGGCTATCGAATGCCGGGCTTCAAGCACAACGGCCACCCCATGCTCTACATCGGTGCGGCGAAGGCCCATTGCGCGCTGTACGGATCGGTGCCGCCGGGCTTCGCCGAGCAACTCAAGGGATTCAAGGTCAGCAAGGGCGCCATTCAATTCACCCCGGAGCGGCCTCTTCCTGCAGCGCTGGTGAAAGCGATGGTGAAAGCGAAGTGCGCTGAGATCGAACTGCGGTGGCCAACTTCAAAGACTGAGCGAACCTAGTGATGCTTCCATGGACCATAGCCTCTTCAATATCCAACCCATAACCGTCCCGATGAAGAAGCTCAATACCACCTGCTGTATCATCACCGCACTCTTCAACTCATCTCACTTGCTGCTCCCGGCGGCACGCAGGTGATCACCTAGCTCCTCTTCCCGCTTTGGAAGATCAAGGCGTGGGTGGTGAATGCGCACCTGCCCTGCCAAGGGGGGGCGAGGCATTCGATGAGCAGGGCATGCTGGCGGATGCTGAGGCTTGGGCGAAGCGTGCCAGTGCTTTCCTCACCGGACTGGCCTTGGCCATGGCGGCCGCCGCGCGAATGAAGGCTAGGCCTTCACCGGCTCCAACTGGAAGATCCGCTTGAGCACGCTCACGGCATGCTCCACTTCGTCAACTGTGGTGTAGCGGCTGAAGGAGAAGCGGATGTTGGCGCCGGGCCGTTCGGGATGGAGGGCGGCCATCACATGGCTGCCCGTGTTGCTGCCGCTGCTGCATGCGCTGCCCCCGCTGCAAGCCACGCCTTCGATGTCGAGGTTGTAGAGGAGCATCTCGCCCTTGCCATCATCCGGGAAGCGCACGCTGAGCACGGTGTAGAGCGCATCAGCGCTGGAGTCGCCGTTGAATCCAACCCCGGGGATCTCCTCCGTCAAGCGCTTCATCATGCGGTCCTTCAAGCCTTGCACATGGCGCTGATGGCCCTCCACATCCTCGTAAGCGAGTTCCATCGCCTTCGCCAGGCCAGCGATGCCCGCGATGTTCTCCGTGCCCGCGCGCATGTTGCGTTCCTGCGAGCCGCCGAGGATCATGGGCTTCAAGCCGGCGCCGCCACGCATATACAGGAAGCCGGTCCCTTTCGGCCCGTGGAATTTGTGTGCCGCGCAGGCCATGAAGTCCACCGGCGTGACGGCCAGGTCGAATCGGTAATGCCCCATGGTCTGCACGGTGTCGCTGTGGAAGAGCGCGCCGTAGCGCTGGCACAGGGCGCCCACGGCGTGCAGGTCGATGCGCGTTCCGATCTCGTTGTTGGCGTGCATGAGCGACACGAGCACGCCTTGTCCTCGCGTCGCTTTCAGGAGCTCTTCCAGATGCGCGAGGTCGGGCTTGCCGTCGCTGTGCAGCTTCACCCAGTGCACCTTGGCCTGATGCGCATGATCGATGGCGTGGGCGTTG
>CAZFBP010000387.1:0-2568 GCA_964517255.1 uncultured Chryseobacterium sp. | reverse complement strand
GCCAGTTTCTCCCAGCCCATCTCCTTCGGTCCCCAGGATTGAGCGGCCTTGATCACGGTCAGCTTGCCATTGTAAGGGGATGGCACGTAAGACTTCACGGCCCGGTCGTAAGTGTCCGTGATGTGGAAATTCCGCCACCGCGCAGGTACCGGCCCATTGCCGTGCAGCGCGCGTTTCACGATGCCGCGCAGCACCGCCTTCTTCAAGCCGTCCCAGGGCTTCGCATCCGCTTTGATCGCCTCGAGGTGAAGGCCTGGCGCATACGTATCGAAGACCGCGAGCAGAGGCACCTCCTCACCTGCCGCAGTGAGTTGCTGCGCCATCTCGTAGGCCACGATTCCACCGAATGAATAGCCCGTGAGCAGGTAGGGCCCTTTCGGCCTCGCCTGCTTCATCTCCCTGATGAAGTGGGCCGCGATCGATTCCACGCTGGTGTGTTCGATGCGCTTGCCGTCCTCGCCTTGGTGGAAGAAGGCATAGAAGGGCCGCGTATTGCCCAGGTATTTCGGGATGAAGTGGCTGGCCTCATCGCCATGCACGCAGAAGAGCGGAAGGCCATCACCTTCAGGTTGGACGAGCGAGAGGTTCTTCCAGTCGTGCGCGGCGCCTTCGCCCTTGAGCAGCTCCGCGAATTGCGCGATGGTGGGAGCCTCGAAGAGCGACTTCAGCGGCAGCGTTTTGTTGAACTGCTGCTCCACCTGGCCGAGCAATTGGATGCCGATGAGCGAGTGCCCGCCGAGGTCGAAGAAATCGTCGTGGATGCCGATGTCCGATGCGTTGAGGACGCGGCCCCAGATGGACGCAAGCATCCGTTCGATGTTGTTGCGCGGCGCGACATGCTCGGCTTTCAGCGCGCTGGTCTGCGCGGTAGGGGCTGGCAATGCACGTCGATCGATCTTGCCGTTCGCGGTGAGCGGCAATTCATTCATCACCACGAAACCCGTGGGCACCATGTAGCCGGGCAGCTTCGCGCGCAAGTGCTCGCGCACGATGTTGAGCAGTGCGTCCTGAGTGCCTTTGTGGGCCTCTGAAGGGACCACGTAGCAGGCGAGCTGCTTCTCACCCGGCCCATCCTGACGTGCAACGACAACCTTGTCCTTCACGCCGGGCAGGTCGTTCAGCGCGTTCTCGATCTCGCCCAGTTCGATGCGGAAACCGCGGATCTTCACTTGCCCATCAGCCCGGCCGATGAAGGCGATGCTGCCATCAGCCTGCCACTTCACGATGTCGCCGGTGCGGTACAGTTTGGCGCCACTCTTCCCGCTGAACGGATCGTCGATGAACTTCTCAGCGCTGAGGTCATCGCGTTTCCAATAGCCAAGGGCAACGCCATCGCCGCCGGTGTAGAGCTCGCCCTTGCGGCCCACGGGAACAGGATTGCGCTGCTCATCGAGCACATGAATGGTCGTATTGTTCAGCGGGAAGCCGATGGGCACGCTGTCAGTGATGCTCGCTTCGCTGTTGATGGGGAAGCAGCAAGTGAACGTGGTGTTCTCCGTGGGACCGTATCCGTTGATGAGCACGTTGGGGCCGAGCGCCTTCAACGCCTTCTTCACATGAGGCACGCTCAGCACATCGCCGCCAGTGAGGATGTGCTTCAAGCCGCGCAGGCGGTCGAGCTGCTCATCCACCAGCATGTTGAAGAGGCCGACTGTGAACCACACGCTGGTGACCTTGTGCTTCGCGATGGTGTCACAGATCTCCGGCAGCGTGGGCTTTTGCTGCGCCTGCAGCACCAGGCGGCCGCCGTTCAGCAGCGCGCCCCAGATCTCCAGGGTGCTCGCATCGAAGCTGATGTTCGAGAGCTGCAGCCAGCAGAGGTCCGGACCGAAGCTGACGAAGTTCTGCTCGCGCACCAGGCGCACGATCGCGCGGTGCGGCACCACCACGCCTTTCGGTGTGCCCGTGCTGCCGCTGGTGTACATGATGTACGCGGGCGCATCGGGAGGGGTCTTGGGCATCGCCGCAGCAGCGCTTCCCTTCACCTCGTCGAGGAAGATGTTCCGTGCGTTGTGCTTCGGTAAGGCGTTCACCAGGTGCCGTTGCGTCAGCATCACCTTCACATCCGTGTCGCTGAACATGAAGGCGAGGCGGTCCGCAGGATATGCGGGATCGAAGGGCACGAAGCAACCGCCACTGCGCAATGTCGCGAGCATGGCCACCACCATGTCGAAACTGCGGTCCATGCACAGGCCCACGGGCTCGCCGGGCTTCACGCCCATGCCGATGAGCGCATTGCTCACCGCATGCACGCGCTGCTGCAATTCCCGGTAGTTGAGCTTCTGGTCGAGCAGTTCAACTGCGGTGCGGTCCGCATGCTTCGCGGCCACTTCATCGAAGAGGCTGTTGATGTCCGCCTTCGGGTAAGCGGTCGCGCGGCCGTGCCACTCTGGCTTCGGCATCTGCTGCTCACCCACGAGTGCCGCATCGCTGATCAGCTCAGCGATGGTGGCCGAAGGCGCAGCGCTCACGCGCTTGATCAGTGCGATGAGCTGATCCATCCAGCCACGCACCGTAGCCTCATCGAAGAGGTCGGTGTTGTAGCTCCACTCGAGTGTCAAGTGCCCC
>CAZFBP010000386.1:0-2583 GCA_964517255.1 uncultured Chryseobacterium sp. | reverse complement strand
GGCCTTGACCACGTTGGCCGCGTGCCAGCCCGATGAGGACGTTGTGGCCCCCCTACCGGGACCGCCGACACAGGACCTGGAGATCGCCGCCTTCAGCAACCTGGCCACGGGCAACTACTGGGTGTACCAGCGTTACCGCGTGGATTCCATCGACAATGTGGTGGAGGTGCTCGGTTTGGACAGCATTTTCATTTCCGGTGATTCGTTGGTTAACGGTGAAACGTACTACGTGGTCCATCGGACTGTGATGGTACCACAGTGGACCTACCTGTGGCGTGACTCGGCCGGCTATTTGGTCACCCCGCAACATGAAGTCGTGTTCTGCACGGACCCCTTGGACCAATTGATCTACACCGAAGTGGAAGGGCCAGTGGGCGTTGAGTTGGACTACACGGTGTACTCCACTCCGGAATCGATAACAGTGCCCGCTGGGACCTTCAGCACGTTGAAGATGCAGGCCGAGATCACCAGCATCGGTGGCTTTCCGGAAATGGCCGAATGGAGACGGCCACGATCCTATTGGGCAGAGGATGTCGGACGGGTGCGCTACTATGAGTTCTATGCGTTCAACCCGCTGGGCAACCGCTACGACCTGGTGGGCTACGATGTGAGCAATTAGGGCTGTCAGGTCGATCACCGATCTTGGGGTTGCCACGAACCGAAGTGCCGATCATCTGCAAGGACAGTCAGCTGTGTTGCGGACACGTGAGTGGTCCCGATCATTGCGTTGCCACACTTCGACAGGCTCAGGGCGATAACGTGCGTGCCATGGCCAACAACCCATCACGCCAGCGAACCGAATGCAGGGCACGCCATGTCGCGCGCCGCCAGCACGCCCGGGCGACGGCGCGCGGAACCATGCTCAGCGCAAGCCCGCCCCGCGTTCCCGCTCCACCGCTTCACGAAGCAACTGCCGCAGCATGCGCTCATCGGTGGCGCTGAAGCGCTGAAGGTCCTTCCAATACACCTGCTTCCTTCCACCTCGGTCCAGGTAGCTGGCGGGATCGGAGAGCAGGTTGCCGTGCGAGAACCCGAAGCGCACGCCCTCGCAGGTCTTCTTGCCGCCCCAGAGCACCGAAGCCGGCCAGATGAAGCAGACATCGCGGCGCAGCTTGTACACGAGCACGTTGTACGAGAGCCGCTCCTTCAACTCGGGCGCATTGCTGATGATGAACTCGCGCAGGTGTTCCATCAAATCGCGCTCATCCGCTGGAAGGAAGTCGAGCAGTTCTCGCGCGGCGGCGAAGCGGATGCCGCCGCTGAGGATCGCAGAGGGCTGCTTCGCTCTCGCGGCTGGTGCTGACTTCTTCACGGGGCGCTTCGGCATGGCGTAAAGGAATGGCGCACCATCCTTCATGCGGCAATGCCGTTCGGCACCGTGCTGTGCATCGTTCAAGCGTCGCGGCTTTTGTTTGTCGTCCCGTTCAGCAGAATAAGACACATGAAGGCGATCGTCCGTAACCGATTCGGAGCACCCGAGCAACTGGAAATCTGCGATGTGCCCGCGCCTGTGCCCAAGGCGGGCCAAGTGCTGGTGCGCGTGCGCGCCACCACAGTGAACGACTACGATTGGAGCATGGTCACGGGCAGGCCGCGCATCTACCGGCTCATCTTCGGCCTCTTCCGGCCGCGCAGGCCCATACCGGGCATGGAACTGGCGGGCACGGTTGAAGCGCTCGGCCCGAATGCCACGCGTTGGCGTGTGGGCGACAAGGTCTATGGCGACACCTCGAACGGCGGCCTGGGCACCTTCGCGGAATTCGTTGCTGTGCCGGAGAGCGAGCTGCGCCGGATGCCCGCTGGACTCTCATTCAGCGAAGCCGCAGCCATTCCGCATGCGCTGGAGCTCGCGTACCAAGCGGTGATGGAGATCGGCCAGGTGAAGCCGGGCGAACGCGTGCTGATCAACGGAGGGGGCGGAGGCGTGGGCACCTTCGCGCTGCAACTTGGCAAGCAACAAGGCTACACCGTGTGGGGCGTTGACACCGGCGACAAGCTGAAGGCGATGAAAGCGATGGGCTTCGACCACGTGATCGACTACAAGCAGCAGGACTTCACTACGCTCTGCGAGCGCTTCGAACTGGTGGTGGATGCGAAGACCAAGCGCTCGGCCAGTGAATTGGCGCGTGCATTGACTCCGAACGGTCGCTATGTGACCGTGGGCGGCGATCCTGGCCGGTTGATCGCCTTGCTCTTCGCACGATGGTCCGGTCGATGCAACATGCGCATCCTCGCGCTGAGGTCGAACAAGAACCTGGATGTGTTGGCGCCCCTGCTGAGCAGCGGGGCATTGAAGCCGGTGATCGATGGGCCCTACCTCTTGCACGAAGCACCGCGCTTGATCCGGAGATTCGGTGAGGGCTTGCACACGGGGAAGGTGGTGATGGAGGTTGCTTGCGCGGAGTGAGTCGACTTGCTCTTTGGACGGCGAACTCACAGGGCTTTCCTACACGGAGACACGGAGGCACGGAGGAATACGCCCAGCCCGAATTCATTCGGCGGAAGTGTGCGGCGCTCCGTGCCTCTGTGCCTCCGTGTGAGCCCTACCAAATCTCTACGAAGCATGCGCGCGACGTAGAGTTC
>CAZFBP010000385.1:0-2592 GCA_964517255.1 uncultured Chryseobacterium sp. | reverse complement strand
CGCTTTTTCCGTTTCAGCAGGGAGGTCAGTTCCTTGCGCGTGGTGGTTCGCTTGATGATGGTTGTCATGGCTCGCTTTGCTGACCAAATATAGGCGGACCCGACCACGCGCTCTGATTCGGACAGGCGGACACTCAGATTACCCCATCCCGCATCACCAGCTTCCGATCCGCCATGTCAGCCAGTTCCTCGTTGTGCGTCACGATCACGAAGGTCTGGCCCATCTCCTTGCGCAGGTCGAAGAAGAGTTGGTGCAGCTCGCGGGCGTGCGCGCTGTCGAGGTTGCCGCTGGGCTCATCGGCTAGTACGACGCTGGGGCTGTTGAAGAGCGCGCGTGCCACGGCAACGCGTTGCTGTTCGCCGCCGCTGAGTTGCGTGGGCTTGTGGTCCTTGCGCGGCAGCACGTTCAACCGTGAGAGCAACTCTTCAGCGCGCGGTGCGCATTCGCCCTTGCTCTTGCCAGGGATCAATCCGGGCATCATCACGTTCTCCAGCGCCGTGAACTCGGGCAGCAAATGATGGAACTGGAACACGAAGCCGATGTGCGCATTGCGGAACGCCGAGAGCGCATTCGATCCCAGTTTGGTCACCTCTTCGCCGTTGAAGCGCAAGGTGCCTTCGTCAGCTCGCTCCAAGGTGCCGAGGATCTGCAAAAGCGTGGTCTTTCCTGCGCCGCTCGCACCTACGATGCTCACCACTTCGCCCTTCGCGACAAGCAGGTCAACGCCCTTGAGCACTTCCAGCGGGCCGTACTTCTTGCGGATGCCTGTGGCTTCGATCATGCCGCGAAGTAAATCGGTTGAGCGTTGGACTGGTCCGAATGCGTTGCGTGTTGACGGGTTGCGTGTTCTGGCGTCGCCGCAAAGAACACGTAACCCGTCAACGAGCTCGCACTTCTTTGGCTTAATTCGCGCCATGAACCTCCACGAGTACCAAGGCAAGAGCATCCTCGCCCAGCATGGCGTCCGTATTCAACGTGGGCTTGTCGCCTACAACGCCGACGAGGCCGTTGACCAAGCCAAGCGATTGAGCCAGGAGACCGGCACCAAGTTCTGGGTGGTGAAGGCACAGATCCATGCGGGAGGCCGCGGCAAGGGCGGTGGCGTGAAACTGGCCAAGAGCATTGATGAGGTGCGCGAGAAGGCGGCCGCGATCATCGGCATGATGCTGAAGAGCCCGCAGACGCCGCCGCAAGGCAAGAAGGTGCACAAGGTGCTGATCGCGGAAGACATGTACTACCCCGGCGCGAGCGAGACGAAGGAGTACTACATGAGCGTGCTACTGGATCGCGCCAGCGGCAAGAACGTGATCGTGTACAGCACCGAGGGCGGCATGGACATCGAGGAGGTTGCGGAGCACCATCCGGACAAGATCATGAAGGAGGTGGTTGATCCGCGTGTGGGCCTGCGTCCGTTCCAGTGCAACAAGATCGCGGTGGACCTGGGCTGCACCGGCAACGCGAAGAAGGAGATGGTGAAGTTCGTTGCAGCGCTTTACAAGGCGTACGAGAGCAGCGATGCCGCCATGTTCGAGATCAACCCCGTGCTGAAGACCAGCGACGACATGATCGCCGCCATTGACGCCAAGGTGCGCCTCGATGGCAATGCGCTCTTCCGCCATCCCGACTATGTGGAGATGCGCGACAAGACCGAGGAGGATCCCATTGAGGTGGAAGCCGGCGAGGCGGGCCTCAACTACGTGCGCCTCGATGGCAACGTGGGCTGCATGGTGAACGGCGCGGGCCTCGCCATGGCCACCATGGACATCATCAAGCTCAGCGGCGGCGAGCCGGCCAACTTCCTCGATGTGGGTGGCACGGCCGATGCGGCACGCGTGGAGAAGGCTTTCCGCATCATCCTGAAGGACGAGCGCGTGAAGGCGATCCTGGTGAACATCTTCGGCGGCATCGTGCGCTGCGACCGCGTCGCGCAGGGCATCGTGGATGCCTATAAGAACATCGGCGACATCAAGGTGCCGATCATCGTGCGCCTGCAAGGCACCAACGCTGTGGAGGCGAAAGAGCTGATCGACAAGAGCGGTCTGAAGGTGCTGAGCGCCGTAGCGCTGCAAGAGGCAGCGGATAGGGTGAAGGACGTGCTGAAATGATCGAAGATCATTTCAGCACGTCCGTAGCGGCGACCCACTGGGTCGCCCGGCGCAGCTATTAGGTGTACCATTGGGTCGCCCAGCGCGATTTGGATGGATGCACATGAACGGCCGAGGCCAGTCTCAGGCGTTCGTTTCTTCCGTCACCCCACCAACCTCCGCACAATCTCCCTTACCGGCTCCACCGCCTTGGTGTGCTGGATGCTCGGCCCGGCCACCCACACGGTTTTGTACGTGGCCTGCTGCGCCGCCTTCTCCGTGGCCTTCATGCCGATGTAGAAGCGCAGCATCTTCACCCACTTCTTCAGCTTGCGGTTCTTATTCAGCGTGCGTTCCAGCCATGGCGAGCGCGTGCCGATCTTCCGCACGTAGGGCGTATTGATCACCGTGCAAGGCGTGCCGCTGATGCGCTCGGTCATCACGATGTCGCCCGCGCCGTAGTCCACGCAGGCTTGCTTGTAGTCATCCGTGATGGGTGCTTCCACCG
>CAZFBP010000384.1:0-2597 GCA_964517255.1 uncultured Chryseobacterium sp. | reverse complement strand
CCGGCGTGGGGTTGGTGTTCCCGCAATCGCTCTTCACGGAGGCCCGCAAGCGGCCGGAGCTGCAACGCACCGGCGTGTACATCTTGGTCGGTCCCGGTGAGAGTGTGCAGCTACCCATGGTCTACATCGGTGAAGGCGACCCCATCCTACCACGCCTGCAACAGCACGAGAGCAAGAAGGATTGGTGGACCCATGTCGTAGCCTTCACCAGCAAGGACCAGAACTTGAACAAAGCGCACATCCAGCATTTGGAGGCACGCCTTGTGGGGCTGGCAGCAAGCGCCAAGCGCTGCCAGTTGGACAATGGGAACACACCCGGCACGCCCAGCCTCAGCGAGGCGGACCGCGCCGATGCCGAGCGCTTCCTGGAGGACATCCTGCTGTGCATGCCCATCCTCGGCTACAGCTTCTTTGAGCGGGCACCGGTGGCCAAGTCCAAGACGCGCCGCTATACGCTCAGCTCCAAAGGCCTGAGCGCTGAAGGCTATGAAAGCTCGGAAGGCTTCGTGGTGGCAAAGGGTTCGCAGGTCTCTTGGGATGAGCGGCCTTCCATCCATGGATACCTGAAAGAGCTGCGCGCGGCCTTGATCAAGGAAGGTGTGTTGCAAGCGGCCGGCTCGGTCTACACGCTCACGCAGGACTACACCTTCGCCAGCCCGAGCACGGCGGCAGGCGTGGTGGTGGGCGGTGCTGCCAATGGTCGGGAGCTGTGGAGGACAAGGGAGGGGATGATGTTGAAGCAGGTTCAGGAGGGTTCAGCGGCTTGATGATTCCAATAGTTCCGAATGACTCCACTCCCATCATCAACAACGGCTGGAACTTCTGCCACACCGCGCCGTCGCCAAAGCGCTAAGGCGCGTCGGAGACCTGCGCGATGAACAATAGCCCCCGGAGAGCCACGGAGCATCGCCGCTACCCCGGCGAGGTGGAGATCACGCGTTTTGAACTGGACCGCATCTTCGCGGACAAGCCGGGCTGGGTGGAGATCTTGGAGACGAGTATCTTCTGCACCTGCCCGGCGCCGACCAAGCGCTTGGTGGCGTACAAAGTGTACGTGAACGACCTGTGGGATGTGGTGCTGCGCGGCACCTGTAGTGCTTGCGGGCACTTGGCGGCCCGCTATGCGGAGACCGGCGAGGTGCCGGAGCTGACAGCGCGGGTGAAGGCGGTGCTGGCAGAGCGGAAGAAGGGCAAGGCGTAACTTGCTGCCATTATGAAACAGGTGATCCTGGATACAGCCCAAGCCACGACCCCGCAGGAGCTTTATGCCGTGCTGGAACGGGAGGTCCTGCAACAGGGAGACAGCGTGAAGGTGCTGCAACGGCCTATGGACGAGCACCTGAAGGTCCCACTGCACATAGTGGTCCTGTTGGCGGTGATCTGGTACATGTATGCTAAGCGCAAGAACGATCAATTCGCGGCGACCCTGTTGGATGACGTCTTCAGGAAATACGACAGCGCCGAGGAGCTGGAGCGTGAGCTGAAAGCGACGTTCGACGTCACCGTGACCATGGAGACCGTTGAGCCCCCGCCGAGCGATTGGCCATCACTCACCATGGCCACCTACGAGCAGGCCGCATACGGTGAGGATGAACCGGATATCAGCGGCATTGCCGTGCGCCAAGAGCCATGACCTCCACCGCCATCGTCAACAAAGTCTGGAACTTCTGCCACACCCTGCGCGATGACGGCGTGGGCTACGGCGACTACCTGGAGCAGCTCACCTACCTGCTGTTCCTGAAGATGGCCGATGAGTACAGCAAGCCGCCGTACGACCGCGACACGCACATCCCCGACAACTTCAACTGGGAGAGCCTGCGCAACAAGAGCGGTGCCGAGCTGGAGAGCCACTACGTGAAGCTGCTGGACGAGCTGGGCAAGAAGACCGGCATGCTGGGCGACATCTTCGTGAAGAGCCAGAACAAGATCACCGACCCGGCCAAGCTGCACAAGCTGATCCAGCTGATCGATGGCGAGAGCTGGGTGCTGCTGGGCGCCGATGTGAAGGGCGACATCTACGAAGGCCTCTTGCAGAAGAACGCGGAGGACACCAAGAGCGGTGCGGGCCAATACTTCACGCCGCGCGCCTTGATCCAGGCCATGGTGGAATGCGTGCGCCCCGAGCCGATGAAGACCATCGCCGACCCGGCCTGCGGCACTGGCGGGTTCTTCCTCGCCGCCAGCGACTACCTCACGGCCACGCACAAGCTCAACAAGGAGCAACTCGAGTTTTTGAAGTACAAGACCTTCCGCGGCTGGGAGATCGTGGCGAGCACCGCGCGCCTCTGCCTCATGAACCTCTTCCTCCACAACGTGGGGGACATGGACCACGAGAGCCCCATCATCCGCGACGACAGCTTGCGCGCCACGCCGGACACCAACTTCGACTACGTGCTCACCAATCCGCCCTTCGGCAAGAAGAGCAGCACCACGGTAACGAACGACAAGGGCGAGGAGAAGCGCGAGGCGCTCACCTACAACCGGCAGGATTTCTGGGCCACCACCAGCAACAAGCAGCTCAACTTCGTGCAGCACATCCGCAGCATCCTGAAGCCCGGTGGCAGCGCCGCAGTGGTGTTGCCGGACAACGTGCTCTT
>CAZFBP010000383.1:0-2600 GCA_964517255.1 uncultured Chryseobacterium sp. | reverse complement strand
TTCGTCACCATCATGCGCGGCTGCGACAACATGTGCGCCTTCTGCGTGGTGCCATTCACCCGTGGCCGCGAGCGCAGCCGCGATCCGCACAGCATCGTCCGCGAATGCGAGCAGCTGGTGCGCGATGGCTACAAGGAGGTGACCTTGTTGGGGCAGAATGTGGATTCATACAAATGGCATGATGGCCTCGGGCCACTGGCTTCGGGCCACGGGCTGCAAGCAACAGATGCCGAGCTCGCAGCCCGTGGCCCGAAGCCCGAAGCCTCTGCGCATGTGGTGGATTTCGCCGATCTGCTGGAAATGGTCGCCCTCGCCTGCCCCACCCTGCGCATCCGTTACAGCACCAGCCACCCCAAGGACATGACCGACAAGGTCCTTGAGGTTATGGCGCGGCACGACAACATCTGCAAGTACATCCACCTGCCCGTGCAGAGCGGCAGCAGCGATATGCTAAAGCGCATGAACCGCGGCTACACGCGCGAGTGGTACCTGGAGCGCATCGCGAGAATCCGCAAGCACATGCCCGATTGCGCGATCAGCAGCGACATCATCGCAGGTTTCAGCGGCGAGACCGAAGAGGATCATCAACAAACACTGTCACTGCTCGATGAAGTGGGCTTCGACATGGCCTTCATGTTCAAGTACAGCGAGCGCCCCAAGACTTTGGCCGCGCGCAAGTACCCTGATGATGTGCCCGAGGAGGAGAAAGGGCGCAGGCTGCAGGAGGTCATCGACCTTCAGAAAGAGAAGAGCGCCGCGCGATTGCTCGGCTACATGGGACAGGTGCACGAGGTGCTTATCGAGGGCGTGAGCAAGCGCAGCACGGAGCGCGTGTACGGGAGGAACACGCAGAACAGCGTTGTCATCCTGTCACGTTTCCGGAACGGCACGGAGTTGAAGCCCGGCGCGCTCGTGAGAACCAGGATCTTGAGTGCCACCGCAGGCAGCCTTCAAGGCGAAGTGCTCGAAGTGTTGAACGAACAACCGGCGTTGGCATGAACGTGCAGCCGATCAAGCAACGGTTCGAGATCATCGGCGCATCGCCGTTGCTTGACCGCGCCATCGAGATCGCCGTGCAGGTGGCGCCCACCGACCTCACCGTGCTGGTGCAGGGCGAGAGCGGCAGCGGCAAGGAGGTGATGAGCAAGATCATCCACGCCAACAGCGCGCGGAAGCACGGCCCCTATCACGCGGTGAACTGCGGCGCCATCCCCGAAGGCACCATCGACAGCGAGCTCTTCGGCCACGAGAAGGGCAGCTTCACCGGAGCGCACGAAGCGCGCAAGGGCTATTTCGAGACGGCCAATGGCGGCACGCTCTTCCTCGATGAAGTGGGCGAATTGCCGTTGAGCACGCAAGTGCGTTTGCTGCGCGTTCTGGAGACCGGCGAGTTCATCCGCGTGGGCAGCAGCAAGAGCCAGAAGACGAACGTGCGCGTGGTGGCCGCCACCAACGTGAACATGCTGCAGGCCGTGGCGCGCGGCACCTTCCGCGAAGACCTCTATTACCGCCTCAACACGGTGCCCATCCACATGCCCGCATTGCGTGATCGCAAGGAGGACATCCACCTGCTCTTCCGCTGGTTCGCGCAACAAGCCGCCACCAAATACAAGGCGCCCGTGATCACCCTGCGCGACGATGCCGTGCAAGTGCTCGTGAGCTACCGCTGGCCGGGCAATGTGCGCCAATTGCGCAACATCGTGGATCAGCTGAGCGTGATCGAACGCGACCGCGAGATCGGCGCCAGCACCTTGCTCAGCTACCTGCCCGCCGAGAGCACCGCGCTGGTGCCCGCTGGCAGCGCCAATGGCAGCGGCATGGACAGCGTGAGCGAGCGCGAGCTCATCTTCAAGTTCCTCTTCGACATGAAGAGCGACCTGAACGCGCTGAAAGAGAAAGTGAACATGCTCACCGGCGGCGCCCCCATGCCCGCCATGGTGCAGCCCATGAGCCGCGAGGAGATCCTGCTCCCGCACCACACGCAGCCCATGCCCGGAACAGTGAGCATCGTGCCGCGCGACCAGGTGCAGCACCAGGACATCGCCCACACCGAGGTGGAAGAGACCTTGAGCCTCACCGAGAAAGAGAAGGAGCTGATCGCGAAGGCGCTGGCCAAGCACCGCAATCGCCGCAAGGCCGCAGCGCACGAACTGGGCATCAGCGAGCGCACCTTGTACCGGAAGATCAAGGAGTACGAGATCGCATGAGGCAGTTGGCAGTTGGCAGTTGGCAGTTGAAAGTTGGCAGGCGCGCCCTGTTGCCTGCTTCCTATTGCATGCTTTCCATGCTTCTCACGGCGTGTTCGGTGAACTACTCTTTCACCGGCGGTGATCCCGGCATGGCGAAGACCATGAGCGTGGAGCTCTTGCAGGCGCGCGCGCCATTGGCCACGCCCGGCGCCGTGCAGACCTTCACCGAGACGGTCCGCGACCTGCTCCTCGCCCAAACGCGGCTGAAGCTCGCGCAGTCCGACGGCGATGTGCAGTACAGCGGCAGCATCACCGGCTACGATGTGCAGCCCGTGAGCATACAGGCGAACGAGACCGCGGCCCTGAACCGGCTCACCATCACAGCGAGCGTGACCTACGTGAACACCTTGG
>CAZFBP010000382.1:0-2610 GCA_964517255.1 uncultured Chryseobacterium sp. | reverse complement strand
GACAGCACCGCTTCGCGTTGGAGGATCGCGCTTGGCGACCTCTATTTCCGCAAGCTCAGGCTCGCCGATGCGGAGCAGCGGTTCCAAGAGGCCATCGCCATGAACGATACCGCCATCGAAGCGCGCTCCAAGCTGAGCGAGGTCTATCTGGTGCAATCACGCTTCAAGGAGGCCATGATCGTCGCGAATGATGCGCTGCGCATGGATCCGCTCAACGGCGGCCTGTACAACCTGAAAGGCTGGATACACCGGCAGGCAGGCGATACGGACCTTGCCATCAGCAGCTACCAGACCGCCGTGGAGCGAGACCCGGACCTCTACGACGCCTACCTCTCGCTGGGCATCCTGCACGCCGCCCGGCATTCCGACCTCGCCTTGGACTATTACGACGGTGCGTTGGCGGCCAGGCCCATGAGCGTGGAGGCGCATTACGACAAGGCCATGTACGCGCAAGAGCATGGCCGCGACAGTCTGGCGCTGGCCCTCTACGCCCGCATCAAGGAGATCGATCCCGGCTATCCGGTGGCCTACTACAACACAGGTTATATCCTGCTCGAGAATCAAGGCCGTGTCACCGAAGCTCGACGCGAATTCAATCTCGCCTTGCAACGCCTGCCCGATTATGCGCAAGCGTACTACAGCCGGGGCGTCACCTTCGAGCTGGAGAACAAGCTCGACAGCGCGCTGGCCGACTACCGCCTGGCGATCAAGCTCAGTCCGCAGCACACCGAGGCAGCCGAGGGCCTGGGCCGGCTCGAGCGCCGTGGCCTGAAGGTGAGCGCCCGTTGACGCAGGGCGCGCGTAGCTTCGCGGCATGGCCTTCTACCTGGCGCGCCTGCACGCGCTGAACTTCAGGAACCACCGCGAGGCCGAGGTGGACCTCAGCGCCGAGGTGAACTGCTTCACCGGCCCCAACGGCGTGGGCAAGACCAACCTGCTCGATGCCGTTCACTACCTCGCCATCGGCAAAGGCTACCTGGAGCCACAGGACCAGCACAACATCCACGCGGACGAATCGGGGTTCGTGCTGCAAGGCGTGATGCGCGGCGAAGAAGGCGATGACGTGGTGCTCTGCAGCGTGCGGCGCGGCGAGCGCAAGGTGCTGAGCCGGAACCGCAAGGAGTACGACCGTTTGGCGGACCATGTGGGCCGCTACCCGGTGGTGATGATCACGCCGTACGACGGCCAGCTGGTGCTCGACGGCAGCGAGGCGCGGCGTCGCTTAATCGATGGCCTCATCGCGCAGTTCGACAAGCCCTTCCTCGACACGCTCATCCGCTACAACCGGACCCTGGCGCACCGCAATGCGCTGCTCAAGCAGCTGCAATCGCAAGTAGGCGCGAGCGGCGCGGCCTTCGCGCCTTGGGATGAGCAGTTGTGCGCGCTGGGGGCGAGCATCCACCATGCACGAGCGGCTTTCGTAGAGGAACTGGCGCCGCTGCTGGCCGACCACTACGCGGCCATCAGTTCAGGACAGGAGCAGGTGGCGTTGGTGCATCGGTCAGCGCTGAATGGAACACCGATGACGGAGCTGCTCGCATCGGCATGGGATCGTGACCGCGCCGCAGGGCATACCACGGTTGGCGTCCACAAGGATGATCTCCTCTTCCAACTCGAGGGGCAACCGCTGAAGCGCTTCGGGTCTCAGGGCCAGCAGAAGACCTATCTCATCGCCCTGAAGCTGGCGCAGTTCGAGGTCACCGCACGGCGCTCAGGCCAGAAACCGCTGCTGCTTCTCGATGACATCTTCGACAAGATCGATCCGCAGCGCATGCGCCACCTGCTGCGCCTGCTCAGTGATCACCGCTTCGGCCAGGTGCTCATCACCGATACCGATCCGCGGAGGCTGCATGCCGCGCTCGATGGGCTCGACCTCGAGACCCGTTTCTTCGCCATCACCCACAAGGGCATCACCCGTGAAGCGCCGCAACGAGCAATCGCTGGCTGAGGCCATCGGCGGCCTGATCGACGGGGCCGGGATGCGTGAGCGGCTCGACGAAGCGGCCTTCACCGCTGCATGGCCCGAGGTGGCGGGCGCCATGATCGCGCGTCACACCACCGCGCTGCGCTTGCGCCATGGCCGCCTCATCATCAGCGTTGACAGCGCTCCGTTGCGGCAGGAGCTCAACTTCCTGCGCACGGAGATCCAGGCGCGCCTCAACGAGCGCGCCGGGCGCGAAGCCGTGAAGGAGGTGCTCGTGCGCTGAGCCGGGCTCAGAACTGCTCGCGGCCGGCGAAGAAGAAGGCGCCTTCGATGGCGGCATTCTCATCGCTGTCGCTGCCGTGAACGGCGTTCTTCGCCTTGCTCTCCGCGAAGCGCCTGCGGATGGTGCCCTCGGCCGCTTGCGCGGGATCGGTGGCCCCAATCAGGTCGCGGAACCCCTGCACGGCGTTGTCCTTCTCCAGGATCGCCGCCACGATGGGGCCGCTGGCCATGTACTCCACCAACTCGCCATAGAATGGCCGCTCCTCGTGCACGGCGTAGAAGCTGCCCGCCTCCTGGCGCGAGAGACGCGTGTACTTCAGGGCGATCACCTTGAAGCCGTTGGCGATGACCATGTCCAGGATCTTGCCCATGTTGCCGGCGCTCACCGCCTCGGGCTTGATCAT
>CAZFBP010000381.1:0-2613 GCA_964517255.1 uncultured Chryseobacterium sp. | reverse complement strand
CCGGCGCAACGGCGCTGAGCCCAGCATCCCTGCCCATCGTGGGCCAGGCGATTGTCTGCGGTGGAACCAATGATCTGAGTTCCACCAGCGTGCCCGCCACATGCGGTGCTGCCTCCAACAGTTACAAGGGTGGCCAGGAAGGCTTGTACACGCTCACCCCAACGACCAGCGGCAGCTACACGATCAACATCGCTGGCCAGACATGGACTAGCATCTTCGTGTACAACGGATGCCCCACCAGCGGCGGGGTCTGCGTGAATTCCGTCGGCAGCGGCGCCTCGTCGAAGTCGTTGGCAGTGACGCTGACCGCAGGGAACACCTATTACATCTGGTTCGATACTTGGCCGACGCCGAACAGCCCATGCCCGGGCACATTCGGCATCACCGCGCCAGCGGCGCCCTACGATCCTTGCGCGGGCATCACCACCATCACCGCTTGCGGGGTCAGCACCGTATCGAGCCACACCGGCGGGGGTGCGTCATGGAACATTACGGCCTGCGGATGGTCGACGCCGGGCCAGGAGAAGGTCTATGCGTTCACGCCCACACTCACGGGCACCCATGCGCTGCAAGTCACGGCAGCCGTGGGCGGCTATGTGGATTACTTCTGGAAGGCTGCGGCGGGCGGTTGCAACAGCACGGGCTGGAGCTGCATCGGTGACCTCAGCGGCGCCGCGACCGTGAACTTCGGGCCGCTCACCGCCGGAACGCTTTACTACATCCTGCTGGACCCCGAGGAATCGGGTTCCTACACGCACACCTTCCAGGTGAACTGCCCCACCCCCCCGCCGCCGCAGGAGATCTGCGCCACCGCGCCGGTCATCTCCGTGGCCGCTAGCCTGGGCGCCTGCTCCTATACCACGGTCACCGGTGGCAGCACCCAGGACGGCCCCGCTGGCTGCTCCGGTACGGCCGACGACGATGTCTGGTACCAGTTCGTGGCGCCGAGCAACGGCAACAAGCTGATCGCGACCACCACCACCGGAACCTACTCGGACTGGGTGATGCAGATCTGGGATGCCTGCGGAGGCACGGTGCTGGCCTGCGCCGACGACGTGATCGGCGCCATGCCGCAGATCGAGCTCTGCCAGTACCAGTACACCGGCGGCAATACCTACTATGTGCGCTTGTGGGCCTACGGATCCGGTTCGGGCTACACCTGCAACCTCTGCGTGTACGAGGCCACGCCTTGCGCGCCGCCCCCGCCCAATGACAATTGCGCCGCCCCCGCCGCGCTCACCATGGGCACGGCATGCTCCGGCATCACCTCCGGCACCACGCTGCCTTCCACGGCCGAAGGCAACCCCAACCCCACCTGCGATCCCTTCGGCGTGATCAACGATGTGTGGTACTCCTTCACCACCAACCCCTGCACCCAGCAGGTGGGCATCACCCTCACCGATACCGACGCCGGCGCGACCCCCGAATGGGCCGTGTACACCGGATACGTCTGCGGCGTGGGCGGCACCCAGGTGGCGTGCAACTCGTTCTCGCTCTCCCAGCTCCTGAGCGTCGCTGGCAGCACCACCTACACCATTCGGGTGTGGAACAATCCGGGCAGCGAAGGCACCTTCGACATCTGCGTGGATGAGACGATCCTCAGCGGCGATCCGGACGGCGATGGCCTCTGCGATGCCCTCGACAACTGCGACAGCACCCCGAACCCTGGTCAGGAGGATGCAGATAGTGACGGCGTGGGCGATGTGTGCGACAACTGCGTGAGCACCCCGAACGCCTCCCAGACCGATGGCGACAGCGACGGCGTGGGCGATGCCTGCGACAACTGCCCCACGGTGGCCAACCCAGGCCAGGAGGATGCCAATAGCAACACCATCGGCGATGTGTGCGAACCGCCCGCTAACGATGGCTGTGCGAACGCCATCGCTGTGGGCTGCAACAGCAGCACGTCGGGCAGCACCGCCTTCTCCACCATCGATGCGGTGCCAACCTGCACTACCTCGCTCAACACGGCGGGCGGCGTATGGTACACGGTTGTAGGCGCGGGCGGCAACATGAATGCTTCGCTATGCGGTGCGTCCCACGATAGCAAGATCGGCATCTTCACGACCTTGGATTGCTCGACCTTCACATGCATCATCGGAGAAGATGATGACTTTGTGGATTGCGGCGGAGATGACCCATTCGTCTCTTGGGCTTCCACCGTGGGCCAGACCTATCACATCCTTGTGACCGGGTACAGCACCTATACCGGGACCTTCACCCTCCTGGTGGCAAGCACGGGCGACAACGACAGCGACGGCATCAACAACTGCGACGATAGCTGCCCGAACCTCTTCGGCGAGATCGGCGACTCCTGTGATGACGGCGATGCGCAGACCGCGATCGACTACATCAACGGCAGCTGCACCTGTGCTGGCGTAGCATGCACCACGGACCTGGACTTCGTGTACCAGGCCGATGGCGCGGACGACCTGGATTGGGTGATCTACGAGCAGGGCACGAACCTGATCGCCAAGATCGGCGGCGGCGCCTTGATCGGCAACGGCTCGGAGGCCACCTGCCTGCCCGACGGCTGCTTCTACCTGGTGGTGACCGACGGCGGCGGCGATGGCATCGTGAACGGCGGCTACTTGCTGAAAGTGAACAGCTCCG
>CAZFBP010000380.1:0-2619 GCA_964517255.1 uncultured Chryseobacterium sp. | reverse complement strand
CTCACGCCCAACCTGGGCATGGTGCCTTACCGCGACCACCAGAGCTTCGTGATGGCCGACATCCCCGGCATCATCGAGGGCGCGCACGAGGGCAAGGGCCTCGGCCTCCGCTTCCTTCGCCACATCGAGCGCAACAGCGTGCTGCTCTTCATGGTGCCGGCCGACAGTAGCGACATCAAGCACGACTACCACGTGCTGGTGAATGAGCTGAAGGAATACAGTCCCGAACTGCTCGACAAGGACCGCCTGCTCGCCGTCACCAAGTGCGACATGCTCGATGCCGAGATGATGGAGCAGTTGCGCAAGGAGTTGCCGAAGGGCGTGGACAGCGTGCTCATCAGCAGCGTGGCGCGCATCGGCCTCGATGAGCTGAAGGACAGGCTCTGGAAGCTGCTGCACCGGCCCGTGGAGCAGCGGGCGCAATTCCCGGAGTGGAGCGCATGAGCCTCTGGCAGCGCCTCGACGCGTTGGACCGCGAGGCCTTCCTGGCGATCAACGGCGCGCATTCCCCCTTCTTCGATGTGCTCATGGAGGCCGCCAGCAGCATGGTGCTCTGGTTCCCTTTCTACGCTTTCCTGCTCTGGCTCATCCTCCGTCGCCACGGCGATCGCGCCTTCCTTTGGTCCCTGCTCATCATCGCGGTCATGATCCTCTTCAGCGACAAAGGCTCGGTGGTGCTCTTCAAGGAGACGGTGCAGCGGCTTCGCCCTTGCCATGCGCCTTCGCTCAGCGGCCTCGTGCATCTGGTTTACAAGGATTGCGGGGGGCAGTACGGCTTCGTGTCCTCGCACGCCAGCAATCACTTCGCCATCGCGGTATTCATGATCGGCGTGCTCAACCGCAGCCCGCGCTGGGCGGTGGTGGCCTTGCTCGCCTGGGCCGGAATCATTGCCTATAGCCGTGTGTACCTCGGCGTGCATTACCCCGGCGATGTGCTCGTGGGCGGGCTCTATGGCGCGGCGGTCGGTTCACTCGCGGCGCTCATCTTTATGCGCTTCATCGCGAAGCCACGATCTTCGGGCGCATGAACACCTGGCTCGCGGTCTTCCTCGGCGGCGGCCTCGGCAGCGTGGCGCGCTTCGGCATCACGCGGGCCGTGCTCGCCTTCGGCGTGAAGGGCGCCTTCCCTTGGGCCACGCTCTTCGCCAACGTGCTGGCCACCGGCATCCTCGCGTGGCTCATCCTGCGCATGCAGCCGCAGCTCGAGGGCCGCGATGCGCTCAAGGCCATGCTTGGTGTTGGTTTCTGCGGCGGCTTTAGCACCTTTAGCACCTTCAGCCATGAGAACTTCCTCCTCTTGCGCGAAGGACAAACGGTCCTGGCCGCGATCAACATCGCCATCAGCTTGGTGGTGTGCGTGGCCGTGTTCTACATCGTTGCACGCAATGCTTAATCCAGCACCATAGATGGGCAAGTTGTTCGCATGTCACTCCGGGCGATGGGAGGCTCCGCGACCGAGACCCGGAGTCTCATCGATCATGACGGCGAATGTCCTGATCGGTGAGTCGCCGGATAGACCGCTGCGCGGATCTTCCGGCGTGACGTGTTCCGCGGTTCAGCGGTTGTTCATCTGGTGCGGTGCGACCTTCATGAGCTTCGGGGTGCACGCCCAGCCCCCCGCCTTCCAGCACCCGCCCAAGCTGGTGGTGGGCATCGTGGTGGATCAGATGCGCGTGGATTACCTCTACCGCTACTGGCACAACTTCGGCGAGGGCGGCTTCAGGCGCCTCGCGGTGCATGGCGCCTTCCTCCGCGACGCGCACTTCGATTACATCCCTACGGAGACGGGGCCCGGCCATGCCAGCGTGTACACCGGCACCTCGCCCGCGCGCCACGGCATCGTGGCCAACGACATGTACGTGCGCGCCACCGGCCGCACGCGCTCTTGCGCCACGGGCACCGACACCACGCGCGCCGTCGGCATCGATTCGGTGGCGGGGAAGAAGTCGCCCATGAACCTGCTGGCCACCACCATCGCCGATGAATTGGAGCGCCGCTTCGAGGGCCGCAGCCGCACCATCGCCGTGGCCTTCAAGGACCGCGGCGCCATCCTGCCCATCGGACGCACCGGCGATGCCGCCTATTGGTTCGGCGGTGGCGCCGATGGCGCCTTCGGCACCAGCTCCTGGTACCTGCGCGAACTCCCCTTGTGGGTGCAGCGCTTCAATGGCGAACGGCTCGCCAGCGCCTACTTGGGCCGCACTTGGGACCTCCTGTTGCCCCGCGAGCGCTACCACGCCAGCCTGCCCGATGGCAACAAGTTCGAAGGCCTGATCCCCGGCGCCGCATCGGCCACCTTGCCCATCGACTTGAAGGCCCTGCACAAGGCCAGCGGCAGCACCGGCGTGATCGCCTACACGCCCTGGGGCAACACCCTCACCACCGATTTCGCGCTCGCCGCCATCGATGGGGAACAGCTCGGCGCCGACAGCATCACCGACCTGCTGGCCATCAGCTACAGTCCGCCCGACATCCTGGGCCACCGCGTGGGGCCGCGCGCGCTGGAGATCGAGGACATGTACCTGCGCCTCGACCAGGACATCGCGCGCCTGCTCGGCGAACTGGACAAGCGGGTGGGGCAGGGGCGCTACACCGTCTTCCTCACGGCCGATCACGCCG
>CAZFBP010000379.1:0-2627 GCA_964517255.1 uncultured Chryseobacterium sp. | reverse complement strand
GCCTCAGCGCTTCACCGCCCTGGTCGCGCCCACCAGTTCCCCATCAGCCAGTATCGAGAGCGCGTACGCCCCTTCGCTCCATGTGCTCGCTTCGATCACGAAGCGCTCACCGCCGATGCGGCCCGCATCCACGAGGCGCCCGGTCACGTCGCGCGCTTCCCAGCGGTCGGCGGCGGTGATGGTCTCGGGCAGCGTGATGCTGAAGCGGTCGAGCGAGGGATTCGGAGCCACCGTTGGCGCAGGCAGCACGCGCTCCTCGATCCCCATGGTAGCGCACGGGTCATTGCTTCCGTTGAGCGTGGTGACGTTGAAGACCGGCGCCAGCCAGTACTTCAGTTCCTCGGCCATCGGGTTGGGGTTCCCGGTGCCGAAGTGGAAGCTCATCTTGCCGTAGTAGTCGGGCTGCGTAGGCGTATCGCAGAAGCTGCCGCCGCCGGTGAGCGTGCCCACCACGCGCTTGGCCGAATTGAAGAGCGGCGAGCCTGATGAGCCGCCCTCCGTGACGCCGTGCCCATTGGTGGTGGCGGCCCAGGTCACGCGCCAATGCGTACCGCTCGGCCCTTGCCAGGTGCTGCTCGCCGCAGTGGTGGTGTAGGTGCTGATCTTCTTGTAATCGCCATCGGGGTGGTGTATGCACACGCCGCCGGTGGGCGCCGTGTTGTTCGCGTCGAAGCCGGCATAGTACGGGTTCACGGAAGCGGGGATCGCGGCGGAGAGCTCAACCAAGGTGAAGTCCGAGCCATCGTCGCCGCCGGAGTCGTTGCTGTCCGCGCGGCGCACGCAGCCCACCACGTTGAAGCCCGATACGCTCGCCGTGCCGTCGCACGCGGCCTGCTGGTAGTTCCATCGGAACTGGTAGCTGGCGAAGTTGCTCGTGTTGCTGTCCATGGTGCAGTGGTTGGCCGTGAGCACGTACGCCTTGCAGTCCTGCGCGCTGTTGTTCATGAGCACGCCAGTGCAGAAGCCCACGCCCACGGGATCCACCACGCGCATGCGCATCACGGAGCGCACCTGATCCTGCCAATTGCTCGCTTCGGAGCAGGCCACGTCCACCTCGCACGCTCCGGAGAGCGCCGCTGTTCCATAGGCATGGGCCAGACGGTGCATGCTGAAGGATCCTTCGCCCCGCACTGCGGCAGGCTCGTGGTACTCGATCATGCATGCGTCGCCGAGGATGCGATCCGTGCTGAGCAGGCCATCGCGCACATGCGCTGCGGTGTAGCCGCCGTACCACGCGCTCAGGTCAGGCGCCGCCACATGCAGCTGTGCTCCATCGGGAATGTTCACCTCCTCGAAGAAGAGCTCGGTGGCCAGCGCGCCCGGCGATTCCACGCGCAGGCGCCACACGCGGTCGCCGCCGGCGAGCTCCGTCCATGCGCCATGGGTGTGCAGCGCGGCCTCGAACTCCACGAAGCGGCCGTAGAGCGGCACCTTGTGCTGTGCCTCGCGCTCGGCATCGGCGATGGCCGCGGCGGCGCTGTTGAAGGGCTGGGCGAAGACGGTTGGGATGCTGCCGGCCCCAAGCCCGAACCGCAGGCTGGCAGGAAGGGCGCCGGTGGTCTCTTGCGCTCGCAGGGAATGCACGAAGATGGGCAGTGCAGCGTTGAGAAGCAGGAACGATCGCATGGTGTTCTGGTGATGAAGCGGGCGAATGTAGCTGGACGGTTGGCCCTGCGGATTCATCTTGCGCCCGTGGGCTTGAAGACGGCTCTTCATCGGTTGATCGCGCGGATTCGGCGGCTGGCTTGGCGCTGGCGCTGGGCGATATCGGCCTTGGCCCTGCTCATGGCCTGGGCACGCTGGTGGCCCATGGACCCTCTGTTCACCGCGCCCACCAGCACCGTGCTGTTGGATCGCGATGGCGGACTGCTCGCCGCCACCGTTGCCCGCGACGGCCAATGGCGCATGCCCGCCGCCGACAGCATCCCGAAGCGCTTCGAGCGCTGCCTGATCGAGTTCGAGGACCGTCGCTTCCGCACGCATTGGGGCATCCGCCTTCCTTCGATGCTCCGCGCCGCGCAGCAGAACATGGCCGCGGGAAGAACGGTGAGCGGCGGCAGCACCCTCACCATGCAAGTGGCGCGCATGGCCATGGCGCGCGGCGACCGCAGCGTGTGGAGCAAATTGCTCGAGATCGGCCTCGCGCTCCGTCTGGAGCTGCGCATGAGCAAGGACGAGATCCTCGCGCTGCACGCCAGCAACGCGCCCTTCGGCGGCAATGTGGTGGGGATCGAGGCCGCCGCGTGGCGCTGGTACGGCAAGGCGCCGCATGCACTGAGCTGGAGCGAGAGCGCCACACTCGCCGTGCTGCCCAACGCGCCGGCGCGCATCCATCCGGGCCGCAACCGCGATGCCCTGCGCGCCAAGCGAGACCGACTCCTCGACCGGCTGCAGACCGTCGGCGCCATCGATGCCACCGAATGCTCGCTCGCCAAGCAAGAGCCGCTGCCCGATGCGCCGCATCCGCTGCCGCGCATCGCGCCGCACCTGCTGGGCACCCTCATGGCGCAAGGCCTCGAAAGCCGACGCCTGCGCAGCACCCTGGACCGCGACCTGCAGGAGCGCTTCACCCGGCTCGCCGCGCGCTATGCGCCGCTGCTCGCCGCGAACGAGGTGCACAACGCAGC
>CAZFBP010000378.1:0-2636 GCA_964517255.1 uncultured Chryseobacterium sp. | reverse complement strand
AGCTCTGCCAGCAGCACAACATCAAGTTCATCGGCGCCACGCCCGAGCAGATCGAAGGCATGGGCGACAAGGCCACGGCGAAGGCCACGATGATCGCCGCCGGTGTTCCAGTAGTGCCCGGCACCGAAGGACTGGTCACCGACATCGCCATTGCGAAGAAGGAGGCGAAGAAGATCGGCTACCCCGTGATCCTGAAGGCCACAGCCGGCGGCGGCGGCAAGGGCATGCGCCTGGTGTGGAAGGAAGAGGAATTCCAGGAAGCATTCGAGAAGGCGAGCCAAGAGGCCGGTGCTGCATTCGGCAATCCCGGCATGTACATGGAGAAGTACATCCTGGAGCCGCGCCACATCGAGATCCAGATCGCCGGCGACCAGTACGGCACCTTCTGCCACATGAGCGAGCGCGACTGCTCAATCCAGCGCCGCCACCAGAAGCTCGTGGAGGAGACGCCGAGCCCTTTCATGACCAAGGAGCTGCGCAAGAAGATGGGCGCCGCCGCCATCAAGGCCGCCGCTGCCGTGAACTACGAAGGCGTGGGCACCGTGGAGTTCCTCGTGGACAAGGACCGCAACTTCTACTTCATGGAGATGAACACGCGGATCCAGGTGGAGCACACCATCACCGAGGAGGTCATCGACTACGACCTGATCCGCGAGCAGATCAAGATCGCCGCCGGCATCCCCATCAGCGGCCTCAACTACGAGCCCACGCGCCACAGCATCCAGTGCCGCATCAACGCAGAGGATCCCTTCCACAACTTCCGCCCCACCCCGGGCAAGATCACCAGCTACCACAGCCCCGGAGGCCATGGCGTGCGCGTGGATACGCACGTGTACGCGGGCTACACCATCCCGCCCAACTACGACAGCATGATCGGCAAGCTGATCGTGAGCGCGCAGACCCGTGAAGAGGCGCTGACCAAGATGGAGCGCGCGCTGAGCGAGTACGTGATCGAGGGCGTGAGCACTACCATACCCTTCCACCTGCAGCTCATGCAGAACGAGAAGTTCCGCGAGGGCGTGTTCACCACCAAGTTCCTGGAGGACTTCGAGATCAAGAAACCGTAGGGGACAATGCTCTTGTTCGCCGTTGTCCGGGCATGTTGGCTCTTCGTGTTGATCGGAGTATGCACGTTCGGCTGCGCTGCTCAGAACGTGTTGGACAACAACAGGGCGACGGTGGTAGCGTATTGGAAGAAGGGCGATGCGCGCACGTATAGGCTGACGCGGACGAAGACCGGCAAGAGGAACGAAACCAGCTCGGTCAACCTTCACATGAAGGTGCTTTCGGCGACCGATACAGGATATGTGGTCGAGTGCATTTATCGCGACGCCCGACTATTGAGCGCTCGCCCGGAAGACCCCCAAGCCGCGCTGCTCGTGGATCAGCTGATTCAAGCGTCCGAAGGCCTGCGGGTCGTTGTCAACACATCGGAAACTGGAATGCTCGGCGAGGTGACGAACGTTGCGGAGGTGAAGCGGCACTCTGATAGGATCCTTCAGGCTGTTGCCAATTTCATTGTTGATGAGAACGAGAGGAAAGTTCTAATTGAAGCACTCTCAAAGTTGATTAGCGTGGAAGCCCTCATGGAGATCGCCGAAGAGGACTTGGGCTACCTGCTGTATCCGTTTGGTATCGAATACGCGCTCAACGAACCCGCCCAGGTTGACATCGAGCTACCTAGTCCAATCGGCGGAACCCCGCTTCCCGCGAAGCTGTCAATCACCATGACCAAGCTGGACCCGAAGAGCGAAGCAGCGGTCATCGAAATGAATCAGAGCATCGATCCTGCGGGCCTTTCGAGCTGGGTGACGCGCCTCGTAGAACAGATGGGCAAGTCGATGTCGGCATCCGAGCGCGGGCAGATGGAGCAAGTCATGCGAAGCATGGAGATCAACGACCAGGCGCGCTTCGAGGTGGATCTGAAAGGGGCGTGGATCGCCAAGGCCACGCATGCGCGAGTCGTGTCCATCGAGGGCCAAGTGAAGCGCGACGAGCGCGTCTATGAGCTGCAGAAGTAGCGGTGGACATTCGCTCCGTGGTTTATTCAAGCGGCATCTGGCTTAACCAGCCCTAGCGCAGGCCGGGGTACCTTGGCCCCATGCCGCGCAGCAAATCATTGCTCATCGCCTGGGCGCTCTGCGCATTGCTCTTCGCGCTGCGATGGGTGCAGCCGCCCACGAAGACCCTCACCTGGGATGTCTTCGGCTACTACCTCTATTTGCCAGCGGTCGTCATTCACAACGATGCTGGGTTGCGTGATCGCGCGTGGCTCGATGAGGTTATGGCCACCTACGACCCGAGCACAACGCTGTACCAGCTCGTCGATGGCCCGGACGGGTCGCACGTGATCAAGTACAGCAGCGGCATGGCCGTGGCTTATGCGCCGTGGTTCTTCATCGCGCACTTGCTCGCGAAGCCTTTGGGATTCCCTGCGGATGGCTTCTCCGCGCCTTACTCCATGGCGGTGACGCTCGGTGTGCTCTTTTGGGTGATGCTCGGCCTATTTCTTTTCCGCCGTGTGTTGCTGCACTTCTTCAGCGATGGCTGGACCGCAGTTCTGCTCGTGCTCGTGGTGCTCGGCACCAATTTCCTGCACCTCGCCGCGCTCGATGGCACCTTGCTCACGCACCCCT
>CAZFBP010000377.1:0-2651 GCA_964517255.1 uncultured Chryseobacterium sp. | reverse complement strand
CGTGCATTCACCACTTCGCGGCCGCGTGCATCCAGCATGCGCAGCAGGCCGGCTTGCGGCGCGAAGAGCACGAGGGCTTCGTCGATCAAGCTCGCGCGGAAGGCCTCACGCTGCGCGGCGGCGAGGCCGGTGCTGGTGAATTCGAAATCGGCGAGTTGCGAGCAGCCATCGGCATCCACCACCAGCACGCTGTAGGTGCCGTTCTCCGTGGTGGTCCAGCTCTGCTGCGTGCCGCCGGGGATGAAGGCGCCATCGAGGTACCATTGGTAGCTCACGCCGGGCGGGTTCACGGTGAGCGTGGCGCCATCCTGGGTGATCACCGGCACGGCGCCCAAGGTGGTCACGCCGAAGCCGCCGCTGTAGCTGAAGTAAGCATCGCTCACGGTGAGTGTGATGCCTGCGGTGCCGGTGATGTTGTCACTGAGGTTGCTGATGCTGATGGCGAAGGTGGTGGCGTTCAATTGCTGCACGGTGATGTCGGCATCGTCCACCACGGCCTGGTCGGTGCTGCTTACGATGGGATTGCCCACGGGCACGCCGGCGTTGGTGACGATCACATTCATCTGAGCCAGGCCGATATCGCGGCAGAAGGACTGCGGCATGGGGAAGGAGAAGAGCGCATCATCATCGCGGTTGGTGACGGCGAAGTTCTCCGCACCCATCGCGGCATAGGCGGGATCGGCGGTGGCGGCGTTCATCGTGGCCACGAGCGAGAGGTTGATGTCGCCGTCGTCGAGCAGGTCGTCGAGACCGGTGACGGTCACCTCCTGCGGCACATTCCAGTTGGCGCTGGTGAAGGTGAGCTGCGCCGCATCGATGCTCGCTTCGGTATCGTCGCTCACGCTCAGGTCCACCACCACGTTGCCGGTGGGCTGCGTGCCCAGGCGCAGCTCCACCACGCCGGTGGCGCCGGTCTCGTCCACCACGGTGGCGCTGTTGCTGCCGGCCTGCACGCCGGGGAAGCTCACGCCGCTCCACACGCGCGCGTTGATGCCCTGCGTATCGCCCTGGAAGCCGTTGCCCTGCCACACCACCACGAAACCGCCGTCGGCGCGCTTCTCCACGGCGGGGTAGTTCTGCGGGCCGGCGAGGGTGGTGTTGAGCACCTGCACGCCGCTGTTCTGGAAGTTGTAGTTGCTGGCGTAGAAGCCGCGCACGTTGTAGTTCTCGGTGTCGTTGAGGCTGCTCAAGGTGCCCATCACGATCACGAAGTCGCCGTTGTCGTATAGCGCGCACTCGCTGGTGTAATAGGCGTAGCTGCTGCTGAAGATGCCGGTGGAACCCATGATCGTGCCGCCGTCGGCATCGAGGATCCAGGCCTGGAACACGTCGGTGCCGTTCACGCCCCACTTGGTGCTGATGAGGATCTCGTCGCTGGCATTGGTGCTCACATCGATGCAGTTGAGCGAGACGGTGGGCGCGTCGTGCACGATGGTCTCGTTGATCTGCGCGAGGAAGTCGCCGTCGAAGGTCTTGCGGTAGATGCGGCTGGGATAGTCGCGCGCGTAGATGGCGACGAGGCTGCCGTCGGCCCGGTAGCGGATGTTCGGGTACTGGTAATCATCCGCCGCGTTCTCCGTCACCAGCACGGGGTCGCCGAGGAAATTATTGGTGCCCAGGTCGTAGCCGCTGAGGTAGAGTTGCGCATTGCCGCTGCCGTAGAGCAGGGCGAGCGTATTGCCCCGGATAGCGAGGTCCCAATCCTGGTCGCCCTGCAGGTTGATGACGGCGCCCAGGGTGTTGTCCGCTTCCAGCACGCGCATGAAGAGCCCGGTGGGCGTATTCCACGCGATGATGAAGCGGCCGGCGGTCCAGTAGTAGACCTTCACCATGTACTGCTCCTGGTAGCTGCTGCCGGTGGCCACGAGCAGCTCCGGGCTGATGGCGATGTGCGCGCTGTTGTAGCGGCGGAAGTAGATGCTGGCGGTGTTGTCGTCCTGCATCCAGCTCTTCCACACCACCACGTAATCGTCGCTGGGCCCCATGGCCAGCTGCGGCCGGTACTGGTCGCTGGCCACGTTCTGGTTCACGCGGAACTCGTTGGTGACGGGGTTCCAGATCTGGGCGCTGGTGAAGAGCGGGAGGAGGAAAAGGGCGAGGTGGAAACTGCGCATGACGGAAGCTTTGGGTGCAAGGTGAGAAATGCGGGGGAATGCTAGAAGGGGCGGGCAAGATGCCGACGGTGACCCGGCGCCCGACTTGTTAGCGACAGGGTCCCTTTCAGGAGACCCTATCGGAGTGGAAGACGTAAGTGGTTTGGGCGTGCCCCTCGCACACCCACATTTCCACGCGCGGGTCGCGTGCTCCGCTTTAGCCGGACTTGTCAGGGCCAGCATCCACAGCGCTGCGGGGTCCTCCTTCGTCGGCCTCCTCGCTGCTCGTGGCTGCAAGGCCCTTCCTACGCCGGGCTGCCGCTGCGCCCGCTCACGCAGGTCACGCCACTGGGCACTCCGGTAGGCTTAGGAGATTGTTCGGCTGATCACCGTCGCTCTGGGTCTTCAGGTACTTGTTGCCGTATTGGCTGGTCGCCACGATGACCCACACCGAGTCCCCACGAACGCTCACGAAGAACCGCCACTTCCCGGATTCGATGCCCGCGATGGCCTCCAGCTGCGTCAGGTGCCATCGAGTGCCGTTGTCGTTCACGCCTC
>CAZFBP010000376.1:0-2661 GCA_964517255.1 uncultured Chryseobacterium sp. | reverse complement strand
TCGGTGAACACGGTGCCCTTGGCCTCGCCGGTGGCGGCATCGTAGCGCACCATGCGCAGGTTCTGCGTAGCCCGGTCGATGTGCGCCACGAGCAAGTGCTGCTCGTCGGGCTCCCAGCTGATGTTCGTGAGGTACTGGTCCAAAGGCTCACCCGTCTTCAAGAACACCGTGTTGCCCGTAGCCATGTCATGCACGCCGATGGTGACGTGGTGGCTGGCCTGCCCCGCCATCGGGTAGCGGATGGGCTCGAAGGTGCTGGGCTTGGTGCCAATGTCCTCAAGCATGTAGGTGGTCACCATCGATTCATCCATGCGGTAGAAGGCGAGCCTGCCGCCCTTCGGCCCCCAGAACAGGCCCTTTTCCACGCCGTACTCCTGCCGGTGCACGCTCTGCCCGTTCACGATGCCGTTGCCGCCATCGCTCGTGATCGGCGTGGGCTTGTTCTTGCCCTGTCCGGCGCGCATCACCAGCACATTGTTATCGGTAGTGAATGCCACCGCATTCGTTGCAGGCTCCACTTCTTCGTTCTCGGCATCGCGGCCGATGCGCGTTGTGGCTTTCAATTCTTCGATTGCGGAGTCGAACACGAAGAGGTGCTGGTTGTGCAAGAAGCGGAAGCGAACTGCGTCGATCCATTGGACCATGGGCCAGGCCTTGAGCTGCGCGCTATCGGGCAATTGCTTGTTGAGCGTGGCCAGTTCGGCAATCACGCGGTCCGTGGTCTTGCCGATGTCACCGCGCATGAGCTGCTCGCCCTTCACATAGCTGTATCGTTGCGCGCCTTCGATCCATTGCAGGCCGCGCAGGCGCTCGGGCGCCAGGTCGGTGCCGGCTTTCAGGATGGCATCCTTCAGAGTGAGAGGGGCTTGCTGCGCGATGGAGTCGCTCGCGCATGCGGCAACTGCGATGATGAAGAGGGTACGACGGAAGAGCTGCATGATGTGTTGGGCCAGGAGGGCGGCTAAGATGCCGAACCGCTTCGAGGCGCGCTCAGTTCGGGTCGCTGAACGCCGGGTTGGTGACGAAGCGCTGGTCGGTGAGGGCCTCCATGAAGTCCTTCAGATCGGCGCGCTCCTGGGCATCGAGATCGATCTGGCCGCCGGTCCAGGGCCACATGTGGTTGTCGAGGTTGGGCTCGTTGATGTTCACGCTGTCGGCGTAGAAATCGATCACTTCTTCCAGCGTGGCGTAGCGGCCATCGTGCATGTAAGGGGCGGTGAGGGCGATGTTGCGAAGGCTGTTCACCTTGAAGCGGCCGCGATCTCCCACCAGACCGGTGATCTCGGCCAATCCCTGATCAGGCCCTGGAGGCAGCCCAATGTTGCGCAGGTCGTGATCCTGGAAGAGCGGCGGGCGATGGCAGAGGTCGCACTGGCCTTCGCCGAAGAAGACATCCATGCCGCGCAGCTGCGCCTGGCTCATGGCATAGGGCTGGCCCTCGTAGAAGAAGCGGTCGAATGGCGAATCGAAGCTGAGCAGCGTGCGCTCGAACTGGGCGATGGCCTTCACCACGCGCATGCTGTCGATGCCGGGCGATCCGAATGCGCGCGTGAAGAGCGCTGCGTAGCCGGGAAGCCAGCGCAGGCGATCCTCTACAACGGGCCAGGTGTTGCGCATCTCCACATGGTTCACAACGGGTCCCAAGGCCTGCTCTTCGAGTGAGGCCGCGCGACCATCCCAGAAGAAGGCATGGTCCCAGAGCGTGTTCTGGATGGGCATGGATTGGCGGCGCCCTTCGGAACCGTCGGTGCCCAGGGAGAATCGCTGCGGGTCGCTGAAGGCATGCGCTTGCTGGTGGCACGAAGCGCAGCTGAGTGAGTAATTGTCCGAGAGCGCCTTCTCATAGAAGAGCCTGCGGCCCAGCTGAACGCCCTCCACGGTGAGCGGGTTGTCCGCAGGCAGCATCATCGGGTGCTGGATGTTCAGCGTCCAGGCAGGGAGCTCTAGGGTAAGTGGCGTAGGGCTGGCGAAGGGAGCCTCGGACTCCAACGCGGGATCCTTCCGGCAGGCCGCCAGCAGGAGCATGGCCATCATGAGGCCCGGTCCGATGCGCATCATGATGCGAATGTGGGCAGGAATCAGCTTCATTCAGCGATCATCGGGCGCGAATCGTGCGTTGACGAGGAATGCTGAATCGGTGAGGGCGCGAAGGAAAGCCGCCAGGTCCGTGCGGTCCTGCTTGGAGAGCCGCACTTCGCCCTTGCGCCACGGGAACATGTGCTCATCCAAGGTGGGCGATGCGGTGTTCACGTCGTCCGCATAGAAGTCGATCACCTCCTCCAAGGTGGCGAAGCGACCATCGTGCATGTAGGGCGCGGTCACATCGATGTTGCGGAGCGAGGGCGTCTTGAATCGCCCTTGGTGCCAGGGCATGCCGGTGCGTCCGCCCATGCCGGGGTCCGAGCTGAGGCTATCGAGGCCGATGTTGACCACATGGTGCCCCTTGAACAACGGCGGTTCATGACAGTCCACGCAATGCGCGCGCGTGAAAAAGAGGTCCTTTCCGCGCATCTCCTGAGCATTCAGCGCGTCCGCTTCCTTCAGGTAGAAGTGGCGGTCGAAGCGCGAATCGAGCGAGACCAGGGTGCGCTCGAACTGCGCCAGGGCGAAGGCGATGCGCAGGCTGTCGATGCGCGCATCGCCGAAGGCCGCGGCGAAGAG
>CAZFBP010000375.1:0-2668 GCA_964517255.1 uncultured Chryseobacterium sp. | reverse complement strand
CCGCGCGCACGGAGCGCCGAGCATGCTGGCCGTGATGCGCACGCCCACGCCCAAGGACCTGCGCTTCGGCATCCGCTTATCGCTGTACAAGGACCCGCCCATGCCGGGCTTCATCCTCAAGCAGATCTACCGCGAGTTCGCCGGGCCGTACCGCCCTGCGCAGATCACCCTGCTGCAGGACCTGATGGCGCACGAGGACCTCTTCAACAACAAGCGATACGATTGGAAGATGCCCGTGTATTTGATCTGGGGCGAGCGCGATGAGCTGATCCCGAACGCGACCGGCCGAGCGGTGCTGAAGCGCAATGGGATTCCAGAGGATCACTGGATCGTGATCCCTCGAACCGGTCATGTGGCCAACATCGAGCGGCCGAAGGAGTTCGTGCGCGTGCTGAAAGGCGTGCTGCAGTAAGCGCCCCTCAGATCCAACCGTTGATCCAGTAGTAGCCGATGGCGACGTACTCGCGCAAGCAGGTCACCTCGAGCTTCAGGTAGTTCCAGAAGGTGTACCGCAGGGCGGGCTGGTCAGAGACATCGGGCGCCCATGCCTTGCCGCCGATGCGCTCGTGCTCGTAATCGAACTCATGGAACATGGCGTGGTCCCAGGCTGGCGCGCCGCATGCGCTGGTGAAGCCGACGCGCTTGAATGAGCGCACGCTGCGGTACATGTTCTCCGGAGCACTGACGATGGCCAGCACATCCGCCTTCGATAAGGTGATCGCTGCGAGCGCCAAGGCTTGTGCACGGGTGTTGTCGCCCTTGTTCAACAGTTCAATCCGGGCAGAATCGACTCCTCGCAGGATCAGCTCATCGCGCATGAGATGAAGTGCCCGCTCATCGCCTGGATGAATGATGGCGACCGATGCCGAGGGCCATTGCCCAGCCAGTTCCGCTGCGCGGTGCAAGCGCAGGAGTTCCGGCCCCGAGGGCATGCCGCTGCCTCCGAGCAGCACGATCATCTTCACCTCAACAGCGCATTCTCCAGCCGCAGTTCCCAACCAGCGATGCGCATCGAAGGGGATCCGTGTGAACGCCAGGCCGCACAGGATCACGGCCACGATGCCGAATGTGATGACAATCCGCCTCAACCAGCGTTTCGTCAGGGGCCATGCCATGGCACCCAGCATGCGGAAGGTGGTGATCAGCTCGCGCATGGCAGCTTCGGGTCACTCGGATCATTGGCCAGCACCCTCCGCATTCGGACCCGAGGCTTGACACGACGTGTGCGATGAACGACCGATCGGCGCTCCTTCACATCGACCGATCAATTGCCGGGCTTGTAATACTTCATGGCCTCGGGCATGAAGGCCTCCAGGTCGCGCATGCGGGTGGCATCGCTGGGGTGCGTGCTGAGGATCTCGGGCGGTGCCTGGCCTCCGCCCTGGCTCATGCGCTCCCAGAACTTCGGCGCCTCGCGCGGGTCGTAGCCGGCCATGGCCATGAACACCAGGCCCAGCTTATCGGCTTCGGTCTCGTGCTTGCGGCTGTAACTCAGCATGCCCAGCGCACCGCCCACGCCGTACACCTGAAGGAAGAGGTCACGAGCCAGGCCGGGGTTCTCGCCCGTGAGCACCTCCAAGGTCAATCCGCCGGCCTGAAGCAGCAACCCCTGGCTCATTCGCTCATTGCCGTGCCGAGCGATGGCATGCGATACCTCATGGCCCATCACCACGGCGAGCCCGACCTCATCCTGCGTGACGGGAAGGATGCCCGTGTACACCACCACCTTGCCGCCGGGCATGCACCATGCGTTCACCGTATTGTCGTTCACCACGTTGAAGCTCCACTCGAAGCCGGCCACGCGGCTGCTCATGCTGTTCTCGTTCAGGAAGCGCGTCGCGGCATCGGCCAGGCGCTGGCCCACCTTGCGCGTGAGCTGCACGCGGGCATCGTTGTCGGGCAGTGGCGGGTGCTCGCTGAGGAACTTGCCGTACTCCGTCACGGACATGCCCATGAGCTGGCTCTCGTTCGCCAGGTTCAGTTGGCGGCGGCCGGTGATCGGCACCTTGGCGCAGGCGATGCCCAAGCCGATGCAGGCCGCGGCGATGGCGGCGCGCTTACGCGTGAGTCTCTTCATTGGATGTCGGCGCTGAGGCCCTGGTTGAGCAGTGAGGTGCATTGCGGCTCAAGTTGGTCGAAGGTGCCGCGCTTCACGGAGCACTTGCCGTTGTAGTGCACGATCCAGGCGCATTGCTCGGCCTGTATCGGCTCGTGCCCGCATATCTCCACCAGGCAGTGGATCACGTGCGCGAAGGTGTTCACCTCGTCGTTGTGAACGACGATCTCGCGCAGCTGGCCGGTCTCCATCTGGACCTCCTCCAATAGCGCTTCCTCCAATTCGTGCTGCGTGCTCATGCGGGTCCGAAAGTAAAGCGGCTCATCCACGCGCGAAGGGGACCGTGTCCAACGAGGCATGTCGTCCAGCGGAGTGCGCGAAGTGGCCCGCCATGGCGATCATCGCGGCGTTGTCGGTGCAGTAGGGCATGGGCGGGAGGAAGAGCTGCCAACCTTCCTCCTGGGCGAGGGCGGTTGCCCTTTCGCGCAGCGCGCTGTTGGCGCTCACGCCACCGCTGATGCCCACCTGCGCGAGGCCACGGGCGCGCGCCGCTTCCTGCAAGCGGGCCAGCAGCTCGGAGACGATGCGGTGCTGCAGCGAGGCGCAGAGGTG
>CAZFBP010000374.1:0-2674 GCA_964517255.1 uncultured Chryseobacterium sp. | reverse complement strand
ACCTGGGCAGCGTGTACCAAGAGGGCACGCGGGTGCGCGGCTTCTCGCTGCCGCTGCTGGGCCACGGCCTCATCGTGGCCGATAGCCCCGAGGTGGGCCTGGAGCTGCAGCGCTGGCTATTCCCTATACAACCCTATTTGCGCCTGCCTGTGGGCCACCTGGCCGCGCATGGCCACCTCATGGCGCGCAAGCACACCGCCACGCGCGCAGGCATCCGCATGGTGCGCGGCGAACGGCCGGATTTCAGGCCGACGATGATCTACGCGCATCCGTAGGTGGAGCGCGATGCACGCAAAAGCCCCGCCGCGAGCGGGGCTTTTGCGTTGGGGGGGGGGCGGGGACGTGATCCTCGATGCCCGCCACCGGGTGAGGCGCATCGACCTGATCTTGGCCTGGGTAGGCTGAGACGAGAGCAGCCGATGGGAGGCGCCGCTACTTCCCGATCAAGCTATCGGCGTCCTCCGCCGGCACGATGTTGCCGTTCACGGCGCCCACCACGAAGGCGTCGGTGAAGCCTTTGAGCTTGATGGCCTCCAAGGCGTCCTGGGCTTCGCGGCGCTCCACGAAGGTGCCGTAGAAGTAGCGGGTGGTCTGCTCGCTGGTCACGGGTTCCAGTTCGCCGAGGCCGAGGAGCTTGTCCATGGTCTCCATGGGCACGTTGCCGGCGAAGGTGGCCACCTGCACGCGGTAGCGGATTTTTTCACGCGCCACACTCCCAACCGTCGGTGTGGTCCGGAGGTCCTCCGTGCCGGTGACGCGCGCGCCGGCCTCCTTCATGGTGATGCGCTTGCCTTCGCGGAAGGCCACCAGGAAGGCGCCCTCGAAGCCTTTCAGCAGCATGCTCACGCGGTGCTCGGCCGCCGGGTTCACCTGCTTGAAGGTGCCGGTGTAATAGCGCGTGAGGCCGTCGTCGCCCTTGATCACCACCAGGTCGTCGATGCCCGAGAAGATGTTCTTCGAGAGCTTGTTGCGGAAGGCGCCCAGCTGCACGCGCACGATCACCGCGCGGCTGTCGTCGCCGGCGCCCATGCCCGCCATGCGCGCGCGTTCCGCTTCGGTCTCCTTGCTCACATCGATGAGCGTGCCGCCCTCCTCGGCCATCACTTCGCTGGTGATGCCCATGCCCTTCAGCTCCAGCTCGCGGCGCAACGCCTCGGGAATGGCATCGAAGCTGCCCACCACGTAATAGGTGGTATCGCCCTTCTCGATGGTGCGCACGTCGGGGATGCTGAGGATCCTCTGGATCATCTCCTCGCTGATGCCCTCGGTGTGGGTGCCCACCTTCACCACATAGACGCGCTTCACCGGCGGCCTCGCCGGACGGGAAGGAGCGAGGCTCTCCACGCGGGTGGCCACGATGTGCACATTGCCGCTGTCCTTCCAGGCGAGCCACGACTTCAGCAGCGCATCGTCCGTGAGGGTCACGCCACGGCTGTCAACCAGCGCGCCGGGCGCGGTGTTCAGCTCATCGTCGCGGTCATCGGGCACACCGTCGCCGTCGCCGTCCATCGGGCAGCCCTTGGCATCCACCTTCACGCCGGCCGGGGTATCCGGGCATTCGTCCGCGAAGTCCTTCACGCCATCGCCATCGGCATCGTCGCCGAGCACGATGGCATCGAGCTGCTCGCCGTTGAGCGGCGTCTGGAAGCGCGTCTTCTTCGGCTTGCGTGCCAGGGGGATGGCGTAGCCGAGGCTGAAGCCGGTGTAGAGCAGGCGGTCGTTGCCGGCCTCGCCTTTGCGCTCGCCCTGGCTGTTCTCGGTGATGCCGTCGATGAGGTCGGTGGTGGTGAAGTGCATGGTGGCGCCGATGCGCAGGTCGAAGCCGTGGCCGATGTCCATGCGCGCGCCCACGCCCACGGGGATGGCGAAGGCCTGCTCCCGGTACTTGCCGAAGCCGTCGCGGTCCAGCTCGCGCACGTCGCTCTCGTAGGTGTAGTCGCGCGCGATCTCCACGGCGCTGCCGGCGTGGGGCGCGTCCTCGGCGATGTCGCGGATGGTGCCATCGCTCCAGTAGTGGTAGGTGCGGCCTTGGGCGTCGCGCAGGTCGGTCTTGCTCAGGAACTCCACGCTCTCGAAGCCCACGCTGAGGAAGGGCTCCACCGCGCGGTCGCGGCGCACCAGCGGCTGGAAGTTGTAGCGCAGCTGCGCGCCGCCCAGGGTGATGCGCGACTCGAAGTTGTGGTTGCGCAGGTAGTCGCGCTCATTCACCCCCACCTGGCCGTGGATGGCGAAGAGATCGGCATCGAGCCAGCGGGTAAGCGGCACCGAGGCGCGCACCTCGTAGCCCAGGCGGGTCACCAGCGGATCGCCGCCCGCGTGCTGGTTGCCCACGTCGCCGAAGAAGGAGAGCATGCCCGCGCCGAAGCCGATGGTGGGCTTCAACAGGCCGTTGGCCTCTGATGGAGGCGCGATGGGCGCTGCGGATGGCGGCGGCGCGCCGACACCCACCGGTGGAGCGGTGGCGGGCGCGGCCGTGGAATCGGATTGGCCGCGCGCGTGGAAGGGAAGCAGGGCTGCGAGCGCAGCGGCGCCGAACGCGGACTTCAGGATCTGCTGCGTGCGCCGCATGCCCACGGCTTATTGCACCCAGCGCTGATTGCTGATGGCGAGCGCCTCCTGCACGGTGATGCGGTCGCCGTTGTTGTAGGCCGTGACGAAGGGGCCGGGGAAGTTG
>CAZFBP010000373.1:0-2694 GCA_964517255.1 uncultured Chryseobacterium sp. | reverse complement strand
TGGGCGACGCCTGCGACAACTGCCTCAGCACCGCGAACGCGAACCAGCTTGATGCGGATAACGACGGCGTGGGCGATGCCTGCGACAACTGCCTCAGCACCGCGAACGCCAACCAGCTTGATGCCGACAGCGACGGTGTGGGCGACGCCTGTGACAATTGCCAGAACACGGCCAACGCGAACCAGCTCGATGGAGACGCCGATGGCCTGGGCGATGCGTGCGACAACTGCGTGGGCGCCGCGAACACGAACCAGCTCGATGCCGACAATGACGGCATGGGCGACGCCTGCGACATCTGCCCCACCGTGACCAATGGTAGTCCGGGCGATGCCTGCGACGATGGCGACAGCAACACCGTGCTCGACGTGCTCGGCGCCAGCCCCACCTGCGGTTGCGCCGGCACTCCCTGCACCACCGACCTCGACTTCGTCTATCAGGCCGATGGCATCCACAGCCTCACCTGGCAGCTGCGCGAGCAGGGCACCGACATCCTGGTGCAGAGCGGCGGCGGCTTCCTGATCGGCAATGGCTCGGAGGCCACCTGCCTGCCCGACGGCTGCTTCTACCTGGTGGTCACCGACGGCGGAGGCGACGGCATCGTGAACGGCGGCTACACGCTGAAGGTCAACAGCGCCGCGCGACTCATCGACAACCTGCGCGGCAGCTTCAGCGATGGCGGCTTCACCAGCGGCAGCACCAGCGCGATCGATGGCAACGAGGGCTTCTGCCTGCCCGTGGGCACCGACCGCCTGATCTACACCAGCTGCGACAAGCGCGACTGGAGGATCACCCCCTGCGGAGGTGAGTACGTGGTGGCCAACGACAACGCCGCCGTGACCGCCCAGTACGGCGTGAACGACGCCAACAGCGGCTACCAGATGTGGTGGTACCGGCCCAATGGCGGCTACAGCTTCAAGCGCTTCCAGAGCCACCTCTCCGCCAACGGAATGCCCGCCAGCGCCACCCGCGCCTGCCACTTCAAGCTCAACGCATGGACCGGCAACCAACTCGCGGAAGGCGGCTTCTACAACGTGAAGGTGCGCGGCCGCGTGAACGGCAACTACAACGCCTGGGGCCCCGTGTGCCGCATGGTGCTCAACAGCACCGAGGCGCAATGCCCGCGCTCCAAGCTCATGGACATCCCCGGCAACCCCTTCCTGAGCTGCGGCCAGATGAGGGCCATCGGCGCCAACGAGCTCGTGCATGCGCGCCCGGTGAAGCGCATGACCAACGCCTGCGCCTGGCAGAGCGCCAACCGCTACCAGTTCCGCTTCCGCATCCCGGCCGAGAACGTCAGCATCACCAAGACCAGCGCGGTGGGCGCCGGCAACTACTTCGTGAACACCCTGGGCCTCACCTGCTCCAAGACCTACGAAGTGGACGTGCGCGTGAGCTTCGACGGCGGCAGCAACTGGTGCCAGAGCAGCGACCCCTACGGCGACATCTGCCTGCTCACCACCACCTGCTCCTTCGGCATGGCCCAGGAGAGCAGCAGCAGCAACGCCACCGAGAGCAAGCTGGCCCTCTACCCCAACCCCAACCGCGGCGACCAGCTCTTCGTGAGCCTGAGCAACGTGGAGGCGGACGTGGAGGCCATCGAGGTGGAGCTGTTCGATGCCGTCGGCAAGCGCGTGACGAGCCGACGGGTCGCGATCTCTGATGGATTGATGAACACCGTGCTCGACCTGAACGGCCTGGCCAACGGCCTCTACATGGTGAGCATCTCCGCCGGAACAAGAACCTACAGCGAGCGATTGGTGGTGCAGTAAGCGCGTATCGAGCTAAAGCAGAAGAGCCCCCGGCCGTAGGAGCCGGGGGCTTTTCTCTTCAGGCTAACGGCGTTCATCGGAGCGGTCGCACGAACGATGTGTCGTGCGCATGCAGCGGCCGCACCGAACAACCCCTTCAATCCGGTCCAGTGACGCAGAGCACTTGCCCTCGCGATTCGTCAAATGCGCATGGTCATCACGCGACCGAGCATCAGTCGGCTGCCGCCCGCACTCGGCACGCGGCCCAATGATGGTCACCAGCAAGCAAGCAACGCCTTCATCCAAGCATAACGCATGTGGCCCGTTCAGTCGCGGATAGCACTACGCCACGCTGTGACAGAGCCGCGTTGGGTCCCGTGCTCATCGAAAGTCGGCAATCCGAGAGCCGCAGATATGGTTCTGCAATGGATTCGCAACTGACGATTATCTGATTCATGGACGGTCGGACTCATTCGATTCCGATTTCTCATGACACTTGTCAGGCCTCGTCCAGCGCGGAGTTCCGTATGCCGTGACTTATGAACAGCGCTTGTCCGTTACCTGACTCGACCCTAATTTTCCCTTCGCCTACAGGCTGAGGAGAGGGATTACCCTGAAGTCCGGTAACGGATGTGCCCAAGCCCCATGATGCGTGTGTGCCATGCGCCACGCGAGGTTGCAGCGATGATTGCGCTGTGCAAGGCATCGGACTGCCCCTATGATTCAGGAACACCCAGGACGAAAGCGCCCTCCGGTTGGTGCGCGGTGGCGATGGGTCGTGCCAATCGCCCACGTGACAAACCGACCATCTCCAGCACGCTCACAGACTCTTGAACCAAACCCCAAACCCCATGACCACAAGAACCTCCTTACTCCTCGGGATGCTGCTGGCGCCGCTGCTGGCAGATGCACGCGCCGTGCGGCACGCGGACGATGCGGCCTCCGC
>CAZFBP010000372.1:0-2708 GCA_964517255.1 uncultured Chryseobacterium sp. | reverse complement strand
CTTGCACCGCCAAAACCCCCTCACAAGATGTACATTGCCGGAAGCTTACTGTGCTGTTGTCATACTGGGATGAGCAACGCTCCTCGTCCAGTGTCTGGCGCGGTGTTCGGATCCTCGCAAGCGCCGTCTATGCCGCCATGATTCTCTATTCCCTAGCACAAGGATATATCGATGGCTCATCCGGTTCCCCGCACCGCGACGATCTCCTTTGAGTAGCAGGATTGTTCGAACGAATCAAACAGAAGCGCGCGAGGTCCCTCTAGCTTCGCCGCCCCATGGCCTCCCGCCGTTCCCGCGAATACGATGATGCCAAGCCTGCGAAGCTCACGCAAGCGGCGCTGCGCAAATTCTTCCGCGTGTTCCGCTACATGCGCGAGCAGCGCGGGGTGTTCGCCTTGGGCATGGCCTGCCTGCTGGCCACCAGCCTGCTCAGCGCGGCCTTCCCCTGGCTGCTGGGCAGGCTCATCGATGCGCGCACGCCCACCGGCTTCTGGGACGCGCCGCTCGCCGACTTCGGCAACGTGCATTCATTGCTGAAGCTGCTTCTGCTGGTGTTCGCGGCGCAGGCCTTCTTCGGCTTCTGGCGCATCTGGTTCTTCGGCTCGGTCACCGAGAACGCGCTCACGCGGCTGCGTCGCGACACCTACGAGCACCTGCTCAAACTGCCCATGGGCTTCTTCGCGCGGCGGCGCGTGGGCGAGCTGAACAGCCGCATCAGCGCCGATGTGGCCCTGCTGCAGGAGGCCTTCACCAGCGTGCTCGCGGAATTCCTGCGCCAGTTCATCGTGATCAGCGTGTGCATCGCGGCGCTGACCTTCCTCAACACCGGCCTGATGCTCACCATGCTGGCCACCCTGCCCGTGGTGATGCTCGTGGCCGTCTTCTTCGGGCGCTTCATCCGCAAGCTGAGCAAGCAGGTGCAGGACCGCATCGCGGAGAGCAACGTGGTGGTGGAAGAGACCTTGCAGGGCATCCAGAGCGTGAAGGCCTTCAGCAACGAGGGCTACGAGGCCCGGCGCTACGGCGACAGCGTGCTGAGCGCGCGGCAGCTCGCCCTGAAGAGCCTGCGGTGGCGCGGCGGCTTCGTGAGCTTCATCATCTTCTGCATGTTCGGCGTGGTGGTCTTCGTGGTGTACCGTGCGGCGGTGCTGAAGGAGCAGGGCGCCATGACGGTGGGCGAGATCACCGCATTCGTGGCCTTCAGCATCATGATCGGCGCCAGCATCGCCGGCATCCCCGAGCAGATCACCACGTTGCTGAAGGCCGTGGGCGCCACCGAGCGCCTGATGGATCTGCACGACGAAGCCGCGGAACCCCTTGAAGTGGCGCAGGTGAAGCAGCGCATCGAGCTCCAGGGCCGCATCGCGTTCCGCGACGTGGCCTTCCACTACGCCTCGCGCGCCGATCTGCCGGTGCTGCGCGAGGTGTCGTTCACCGCCGAGCCGGGGCAGCGCATCGCGCTGGTGGGCCCGAGCGGCGCTGGGAAGAGCACCATCGCCTCGCTGGTGCTTCGCTTCTACGACCCGGTGAGCGGCGCGATTCTGATAGACGGCAGGCCGGCCAGCGAATACCCGCTCACCGCGCTGCGCGATCGTATGGCCATCGTGCCGCAAGAGGTGCTGCTCTTCGGCGGAAGCATCCGCGAGAACATCGCTTACGGCAAGCCCGATGCGAGTGATGCGGAGATCGAGGCGGCGGCGCGCAAGGCGAATGCGCACGACTTCATCGCTTCATTCCCCGAGGGCTACAAAACGATCGTGGGCGAGCGCGGCATACAGCTCAGCGGCGGTCAGCGGCAGCGCATTGCCATTGCCCGCGCGGTGCTGAAGGATCCGGCCATCCTCATCCTCGACGAGGCCACCAGCGCGCTGGACAGCGAGAGCGAGCGCCTGGTGCAGGAAGCGCTGGAGCAATTGATGAAGGGCCGCACGAGCATCGTGATCGCGCACCGCCTGAGCACCATCCGCGATGCGGACAGGATCCTGGTGCTTGATAAGGGCGTGGTGGTCGAGAGCGGCACGCACGAGGAGCTCATCGCAAACGCGAACGGGCTCTACTCCAGCTTGAGCCGCTTGCAGTTCGAGTCCGCTACAGCGTGAGCTCCACCACCTTCTTGGTGGCGAAGAACTCCCCTTCCAAGAACTCGCTCAGCGCATGCACGCGGTAGCGCTGCTTCAGGGGCAATAGCTCGTCGGAGAGCTCGCCACCTTTCAGATAGTAGAGCTTCCCCTCTCCTCTCACCCCCGGACCCTCTTCAGTGGAGAGGGGAGCATGCCCAATCAGATGCTTCGTCATGCGCAGGAACTCGGGCAGGGTGGTGACGGCGCGGCTCACGATCACATCGTAGGTCTTCTTGTGGTCCTCGCTGCGCACCTGCTCGGCAGAGCAATTGGTGAGGCCCAGCCCTTCAATCACGCCCTTCACGGCCATGATCTTCTTGCCGATGCCGTCGATGCCGTGGAAGGTGCTTTGAGGGAATAGGATGGCCAGCGGGATCAACGGGAAACCACCGCCGGTGCCCACATCCACGATGCGACTCCCCTTCTTGAGCTGCACCACCTTGGCGATGCCGAGCGAATGCAGGATGTGCCGTTCGTAGAGGTGCTCGAAGTCCTTGCGCGAGATGAGGTTGACGCGGGCGTTCCACTCGGCGTAGAGCGGGCCCAGACGGGCGAACTGCTCCCGCTGGTGGGCGGTGAGTTCGGGGA
>CAZFBP010000371.1:1708-2728 GCA_964517255.1 uncultured Chryseobacterium sp. | reverse complement strand
GTTGGGATCCTCGCTTGTGGAAGCGGAGCATCCCAGTCAATGAGTGCATTAGAGATCTGGCCAATCAAGGCTTGGAGGTCGTCGGCATAACCCATGTGTTGCCAATAGAATTGCTTATCGTGTCAGGCTTCTGCGTCGCAAGTTCGTTCACTTGCGCCGGATTCAATGGCCTCCAGCTGGAAGAGCTTCACGCCGATCATCTCCGCCAGCAGGGCATTGGCTGCGAAGAAGCCGCCGAGCACCAGGAAGAGGCGGGTGGCCTTGTCGGAGAGGATGGAGTGGATCACAGGGTCACAAGATCGCCGTTCCGGCCGTTTCCGGCTTGCAGGTTCAATCTCACTGGCCGACATTCGTTCCACTCAAGCATCAGCATCATGCCGCAGGTCAAGATCGCCTCGCTCAACACCGAATGGATGACGAACTTCTTCGAGACCGGAACCGATCGGTTCTGGCAGGGGCCGAGCAAGAGCAAGGGGCTGGGCGGCAAGCCCAAGGATGTGCAAGCGGTCTGCGCCCGGCTCGGCGGATTGATCACAGCCGTTGACGCCGATGTGCTCGGCATCCAGGAGGGACCGCCTTTGAAGGAGCAGATGCAGCGCTTCGTGAAGGACCACCTGAACAACGCGTACACCGTGTTCAGCATGCCCGATGGCAGCCAGAGCAACCATGTGCTTGTGCGAAAGGGGCTTGCAGGACTCGTGATCACGCAGGTCGGAGCAGAGCACAACTTGTACAAGAGCTTGAGCAAGAAGCTCACCTATTACACCTGGGATGAAGTGGCGGCCTTCCGCGAGGAGGCCTTCGCGCGCAAGCCGGTGGTGCTGCGCATGAGGGATGGCGATGGGCATTGCGTGGAACTCATCAGCATGCACACCAAGAGCAAGATCAGCACGCTGAAGACTCCGAAGGATTGGAACAACCGCGATCGGGCCAAAGTGATCGATGCGCTGCGCAGCCGGCAGAAGCTCAGCGCCGAAATGGCCGCGGTGCGCCGATACATCACGGACGCATTAGAGAACC